>DAIDAS010000350.1 GCA_027310505.1 bacterium | reverse complement strand
ACCAAAAGCCTGTTGAAGTCATGTGGCGTGCCTGTGCCGGAGGGGCGGGTGGTCAACAGCCCGGCAGAAGCGTGGGAGGCTGCGGAAGACATCGGGCTGCCAGTCGTGGTCAAGCCTTCGGATGCTAATCACGGACGTGGCGTTTCCCTTGAACTGAGCAGTCAGGCTGATATCGAAGCGGCCTATCACATTGCCGACGCCGAAGGCAGCGATGTGATCGTCGAGCGTTTTATCCGGGGCGAAGAGCATCGCCTGCTGGTTGTCGGCGGCAAGCTGGCGGCCGCGGCTCGCGGCGAAAGCATCTGGATCGAGGGCGATGGACGGGCGACGGTGGCCGAGCTGATCGATACGCAGGTCAATACTGATCCCCGGCGTGGCGAAGCAGAAGAATTCCCGCTTGAAACCATCATCCTGGAACGCGATCCAACGACTTGCCTGTTGCTTGAGCGTCAGGGCATGAATGGCGCATCGGTGCCTGAAGCTGGCCAGCGCGTGCTGATCCAGCGCAACGGCAACATGGCGAACGATATTACCGAAAGTGTACACCCGAGCGTCGCGGCTACCGTGGCGCTGGCTGCCCGCGTGATCGGCCTCGATATCGCCGGGGTCGATCTCGTGGCTGAAGATATTTCCCGCCCTCTTGCAGAGCAGGGCGGCGCCATTGTCGAAGTCAATGCGGGGCCGGGGCTGCTCATGCACCTGAAACCGGCCAATGGCGAGCCGCGCCCAGTGGGACGCGCAATTGTCGATCACCTGTTTCCGCAAGACGAAACCGGTCGAATCCCCGTGGTCGGTATCACCGGATCTCGTGACATGACCACCATTGCCAAACTCGTGGCCTGGCTGCTCCAGCTCAGCGGCAAGCATGTTGGCCTCGCTTGCGGCAATGGGCTGTATCTGGACAACCGTCAGATCGAACAGGGTAATCGCGCCAATTTCGACTCCGCAGAGCGGGTGTTGATGAACCGCATGGTCGAAGCCGCAGTATTCGAGAATGGCGGCGATGCGATCCTGAGTGAAGGGTTGGCTTATGATCGCTGCCAAGTAGGTGTCGTGGCCAATATTGACCCCGCCTTTCACTTGGGCCGATACCACATCGATACTCCGGAGCAGGTGTTCAATGTACTGCGCACCCAAATTGACCTGGTGTTGCCGGATGGCGTGGCGGTGCTGAACGCTGGCGACCAGATGGCTGTGCAGATGGCGCCGCTGTGCGATGGAGAGGTGATGTTCTTCGGGGCCGACCCCGATATCCCTGTCATCCAGGAGCATCTGGCACAAGGGCGTCGCGCCGTATTCGTGAAGGATGGGCATGTCATGCTGGGGACTGGCGGTGATGCACTTGCCGTCGCGGATCTGACCAAGATTCCTTTGGTCAATGACGCAGCACAGCCCAATCAGCTCGCGAATATTCTCGCCGCCATTGGGGCGGCCTGGGCGCTGGAAATCAGCCCGAACGTGATCCGCACCGGGGTCAAGACTTTTGAAGCCGCTTCGCCGGAAGCGAACGTGCACCATAGCATAGTCAGGAACCAAGTCTAATTTATGCAAGTATCCCGTATCCGTGCATTGCGCGGCCCGAATCTCTGGAGCCGGCATACAGCAATTGAAGCCATCGTGGCCTGCTCAGAATCGGAGCGCGTGATTACCGGGATTCCAGGGTTCGAGACGCGGCTGCGGGCCCGCTTCCCTGAAATCGGTCTTCTTGAGCCGGCCGGACAGGGTGAGCCCACTTCCATGGCGCATGCGCTGGAGTGTGCGGCGCTCAGCCTTCAGGCAAGCGCCGGTTGCCCGGTGACGTTCAGCCGCGCAACACAAACCATCGATCCGGGCGTATACCAGGTGGTCGTCGAATACAGCGAAGAAGCCGTCGGGCGGCTGGCCTTATCGCTGGCCGAAGCGTTATGCAAGTCCGCCGTGGAGGATACGCCTTTTGATCTCGCCGATGCCTTGGCGCGATTGCGCGAGCTGGACGAGGACGTGCGTCTCGGCCCCAGCACCGGCGCCATCGTACAGGCTGCTGCCGCGCGCAGCATCCCTTACCGACGTCTGACTGAAGGCAGCCTCGTCCAGTTTGGCTGGGGTAGCAAGCAGCGCCGCATTCAGGCGGCGGAAACCGACCTGACCAGCGCCATTGGCGAATCCATTGCGCAAGACAAGGAGCTGACCAAAAAGCTGCTCCATGCCGCAGGGGTGCCGGTTCCCAATGGCCGTTCGGTGACGAAAGCCGAAGATGCCTGGGCGGCGGCCAGGGAGATTGGCGGTGCCGTCGTGGTCAAACCGCGCGATGGCAATCAGGGCAAAGGCATTACCGTCAACATCAAAACACGCGAAGAAGTGCTGGCCGCGTTTGCGGCGGCAGCAGAAATCAGCGACGACGTGATTGTCGAGCGCTATCTCGCAGGACATGATTTCCGCCTGCTGGTGGTCGGCAAGCAATTGGTGGCAGCCGCCCGACGCGAGCCGCCACTGGTGGTTGGCGATGGCGTGCAAACCGTGCGCGAACTGGTCGAGCAGGTGAACCGTGATCCACGCCGTGGTGAAGGGCATGCGACTTCTCTGACCAAAATCCGGTTCGACGACATTGCATTGGCCGCGCTCGCCCAGCAGGGTTTTGCTGCCGATACTGTGCCGTCCAAAGGCGCGCGCGTTGTTTTACGCAACAATGCCAACCTGAGTACCGGCGGCACGGCCACCGATGTCACCGATGATGTCCACCCGGAGTTGGCTGCACGTGCAGTGGCGGCGGCGCAGACGGTCGGATTGGATATCTGTGGTATCGATGTCGTGTGCGATACCGTAATCAAACCGCTGGAAGAGCAGGGGGGGGGGCATTGTCGAAGCCAATGCGGCACCCGGCCTGCGCATGCATTTGCAACCCTCTTATGGCAAGGGCCGGGCGGTTGGTGAGGCGATTGTCTCCAACATGTATGCCAGCGGTGAAGATGGCCGCATTCCCGTGGTTGCGGTAGCCGGCACCAATGGCAAGACGACGACGGTGCGCCTGACTGCGTATATGCTCACCTTGTCCGGAAAACGCGTCGGCATGACCAATTCGGACGGTGTTTATATTGAAGGTCAGCGCATTGATACCGGAGACTGCAGTGGCCCCAAGAGTGCACGCAACGTGCTGATGCACCCGGACGTGGATGCTGCAGTGCTGGAAACTGCACGTGGCGGTGTGCTGCGCGAAGGGCTGGCCTTTGACCGTTGCGATGTCGCTGTGGTGACTAATATCGGCATGGGCGACCATCTGGGGCTGAACTACATCAGTACCGTCGAAGATCTGACCGTTGTGAAACGCGTGATTGTGCAAAATGTTTCGCCCAATGGCATGGCCGTGCTCAATGCGGCAGACCCGATGACAGCTCGCATGGCCGATGCCTGCCCGGGTTCGGTGACGTTCTTCGCGTTCGACCGCAACCACCCGGTGATGGCAACTCATCGTGCCCAGGGCAAACGTGTCGTGTATCGCGACGGGGCTGATATCGTCGCGGCCGGGGAGGGCGTGGAGCATCGCATCCCACTGGCGGATATTCCCATTACCAGACAGGGTGTCATCGGTTTCCAGGTGGAAAATGCCATGGCTTCCATTGCCGCGGCATGGGGGCTGGGCATCGACTGGGAGACGATTCGCCAGGGGCTTGCCACTTTCGTCAACGACGCGCAGACGGCTCCCGGCCGGTTCAACACATTCGATTACAAGGGCGCCACGCTGATCGCGGATTACGGCCATAACCCGGACGCCATCGTCGCTCTGGTGAGCGCAATTGAAAACATTCCCGCCAAGCGCCGCATGGTAGTGATCAGCGGCGCGGGCGACCGTCGCGATGAAGACATACGCCGCCAGACGGAAATTCTGGGCGATGCCTTCGATACGGTCATTCTTTACCAGGATCAATGTCAGCGCGGTCGTGCCGATGGCGAAGTGCTGGCATTGCTGCAGCAAGGGTTGAAGAACGCGCGGCGTGCCAATACGGTCGATGAGATTATCGGCGAATTCAACGCCATTGATACCGCGCTATCTCGTCTGGAGTCAGGCGACTTGTGCCTGATCCTGATCGACCAGGTCGACGAAGCGCTGGAGCATATCGCGAAAAAAGTCGCAACAGCCTGACCGCAGCCTTGGGCTGACATTACGCCTGACACAATGGGGATACATTTCACCCGTATCATGGTCATATTTGCCAAGCTAGGTTAAATGATCAAACTGTTATGCAGCAACATGCCCCATTGAGATCAGCGATCGTCTTAGGCCTTTGCCTGACAACCGCGCCGGCGGCATTTGCTACGGACTGGTCCGATCCTTTCGAGGTCGGCAAGCTGGCTCCCTCGGCTTCCGGTTCGATCAACTTTCATGCATGCAGCGATCGGGATATTCAGGCGCCGCTTACCATCGTCGATGTGGTGGATCGGACGCTGTGCCGTAATCCGAAAAGCCAGGAGGCGTGGGCCAATGCACGCTTCCTGGCAGCCCAGATCGGGGTGGCAAAAGCGCCGTTCCTGCCCAGTGTCAATGTGAATGGTGCTGCCGCACGTAACTGGAGCTCCGGGCAGGGCGTCGATGTCTCTTACAACAGCCTGTCAGGGAGCATCAGCATGGCTTACCTGTTGTATGACTTTGGCGGACGTGATGCCGCGCTGGAAAACGCCCGACAGCTATTTGCCGCAGCCAGTGCCACGCAGGACAGCGTGGTACAGAATCTGTTTCTGTCAGCCATTCAGGGTTACTACCAGGTGAATGCAACCCAGGCAGCACTCGAGTCGACGCGGGAGGCCGAACGCTCCGCCCTTGCCAGTCTGGAGGCTGCCACAGCACGCTACAAGGCGGGTGTTGCGACGCCCGCTGACAAGCTGCAGGCACAAACGGCTTATTCTCAGGCAGGATTGAACCGGATACGTGCCGAAGGCGACCTGAAAAACGCTCGCGGCACGCTGGCAAGTCTGATGGGCATGGATGCCGACAGTGATTTCGTGCTGCAACAGGCAGCGGCATCCCCCGCGTATACACAGTTCCAGAGCAACGTCAGCGAATTGATTGCCGAGGCGCGCCGTCGCCGACCCGATCTTGCGGCGGCTGAGGCGCAAGTCAAGGCGGCGCGAGCAAACATACAAACCGTCAAGGCGGCTGGAAAACCCAGCGTTTCCGTGACGACCAATCTGGGCTATCTGGACAAGCAATTCAGCGATTCCACGCGTAGCGGTGCGATCGGATTGAATGTCACCATTCCGTTGTTTACCGGGTTTTCCAGCACCTACAAGATACGTTCCGCCCAGGAGCAGGCCGAGGCCAGCCAAGCGGTACGTGATCAGCTGAATTTGCAGATTGCACTCGATGTGTGGAAAGCCTATCAGAGCCTGCAGACCGAAACACAATCAGTCCAGAGCAGTGGCGATCTTGTTGCCAGCGCCACGCAAAACGCCGATGTGGCTTTAGGGCGCTATAAGGCCGGGGTAGGTAATATCATTGACGTGATTACCGCCCAGTCATCCTTGGCCAGTGCTCGCGCGCAACAGATCCAGGCGACATTCAACTGGGATATTGCCCGGGCGGGATTGGCTTACGCCATCGGGCAACTGGACGACATCAACGTTGTTGCATCGGAAAGCCATCAATGAACGTTCCAAAATTTCTTTTTAGTGGCAAGACACTGTTTTTGCTGATCGTCGCTGTCGCTATTGGAGGTTATGTCTATTACCAGCGTAGCCACCCTTCATCCAAGGAATCCGGTTACCGTACCGAAATGGCCGATACCGGCGACATGGTGCAAACGGTATCCGCCAATGGCACCCTGAACCCGGTGACTTTAGTGAGCGTTGGTACCCAGGTTTCCGGCACAGTGCGCAAACTGCATACGGACTTCAACCAGCATGTGAAGCAGGGACAGGTACTGCTGGAACTGGACGATGCGATTTATTCTGCCGCTGTCAGGCAGAGCGAGGCCAATGTGCGAAACATGCAAGCCTCGCTCGACCTTGCCCGCGCCAACGAGGCCAGGATGCAAAACCTGTTTGCGCAGGAGTTTGTTTCCCGTCAGGAATACGACCAGGCCATACAGGCTAGAAAGTCAGCCGAAGCGCAGATCGATCAGGTACGCGCCCAATTGGCCCGCGATCGCGCCAACCTGAATTACACCGTCATCCGCTCGCCGGTGTCGGGTGTGGTGGTGGCGCGCCAGGTGGATGTCGGTCAGACTGTCGCTGCCAGCTTCCAAACCCCGGAACTGTTCAAGATCGCGCAGGATCTTTCCAAGATGCAGATCCACTCCAATTTTGCCGAAGCCGATGTCGGACAGATTCGCGTCGGGCAGAATGCAAATTTCAGCGTGGATGCCTTCCCCAACCGAAAATTCAAGGCAGCCGTACATGAAGTGCGGCTCAATCCCACGATCCAGCAGAACGTGGTGACTTATGACGTGGTGCTGGACGTGGAAAACCCAGAACAGATCCTGCTTCCGGGCATGACCGCCTATGTCAGCATCGTGCTCAACGAGAAATCGAACGTGCTGCGTGTGCCGAATACTGCGTTGCGTTATCGCCCGGTACAACAGGAAGCCCAGCAGCCTGGCAAGCAGGAGCGCAAGAAAGGCGAGTCCGCAAGCCGCAAGCTGTATATGCTGCGCGCAGGCAAGCCCGTTGCTGTTGCAGTTGTACCGGGTATTACGGATAACCGATACACCGAGATCGCGTCCGGGGATATCAAGCCCGGTGATAAGGTGATCGTGGGCGACGCGTTGCCACAGGTCGAGAAAAGTTCGTCCAGCGGCCCTCGCATGAGACTTTTCTGATGACAGCCGATGCGCTGATCCAGATCAGCCATTTAGAAAAACAATACGAAACCGCTGCCGGGCCGGTACCGGTGCTGCATGACATTTCGCTGAACATAGCCAGCGGCGAGTTTGTTGCGATTATGGGGCCGTCAGGCTCTGGCAAATCCACGTTCATGAACATTCTGGGCTGCCTTGATGTGCCGACTTCCGGTCAATATATCCTGCAGGGATCGGACGTCGGCATGCTGGATGGCGATGCCTTGGCCAAGCTGCGTAACCAGGTGATTGGTTTCGTGTTCCAGGGCTTTAATTTGCTGCCGCGTGCCAATCTTGAGACCAATGTTGCCCTGCCTTTGCTCTACGCCCGTGTGGACAAGGCGGAACGGCTCCAGCGGGCTCGCCACTATCTGAATGAAATGGGGCTTGGAAAATACTGCAAGTCTTTGCCCAGTAATATCTCCGGCGGCCAACAGCAGCGTGTTGCGATTGCTCGCGCCTTGGCCGGAAAGCCCAGCCTGATCCTGGCGGATGAGCCGACTGGCAATCTCGACACCCAGACCAGCCGCGAGATCATGGACATTTTTACGCGCTTGAATACGGAGGAGGGTATCACCATCGTATTGGTGACTCACGAGCCTGACATCGCGCATTATGCAAAGCGGCTGGTGCGCTTTGTCGATGGCAGGATCGTGCACGATGGTGGTGTCGAGGCGGCGGGAGAAGAGATGGCGCATCAGGGGGCGACATGCTAGGAATGATGCTTGGAGAAGCTTGGCACGCAATGGGGGCCAACCGTATGCGCACCTTCCTGACCATGTTGGGGATGGTGATCGGGGTCGGCGCGGTGATCGCCATGATGGCGATCGGCCAAGGCGTGAAAGATTCCGTCAATGAATCCATTTCTTCCATGGGCAGCAATCTGTTTATCGTGGTTTCCGGCTCCACTACATCGGGCGGCATGCGCATGGGGGGCGGTGCAGCGCCTACGCTCACGGTGGGTGATGCCCAGGCCATCGCAGAGTTGCCCAGCATTCGATCATCTGCCCCGGTAATCGGAGGCACGGCCCAAGTGGTTCACGGTTCCGCCAACTGGAGCACTTCGGTGTCTGGTGTCACTCCGACCTATCTGGACGTTGCAGCCTGGCAAATTGCCGAGGGAGGCTGGATGTCGGATTCGGACATCCGTGCGGCGACACGTGTCGCCGTACTGGGAAACACCGTGGCACAGAACCTGTTCGGCGACGAAGACCCGATTGGCAAGACCATCCGTATCAAGCAAAGCCCTTTTACCGTCATCGGCGTGCTGGGGAGCAAAGGGCAGTCACTTGACGGTCGCGACCAGGATGACACAATCCTGGTGCCGTTGCGAACCGCGCAGCGCCAGCTATTCGCGCAGCAGTTTCAGAATGCCGTGCGCATCATCATGGTGCAGGCAATTTCTGCGTCCGCCATGCCGCAGGCTGAGAAAGAAATGAATGAGCTGCTGCGGCAAAGACACCGGTTGAGGGAGGGCGCTGACGACGATTTCACCGTGCGCAACCTGACGGCATTGGCCAAGACCGCCGCGCAGACCGCAGAGCTGATGTCCATGCTGCTGGGGGCCATAGCCTCGATTTCGCTGGTAGTGGGCGGGGTCGGCATCATGAACATCATGCTGGTGTCAGTCACCGAGCGAACCCGCGAGATCGGCATTCGTATGGCGATTGGTGCAAGGCGACGCGATATTCTCACCCAGTTCCTGTTGGAGGCGGTGAGCATTTCCGTGGTGGGTTGCATGGTCGGCGTGGCGTTGGGCATAGGCGCTGCCATCCTGGTCAACCATTTCACACCAACTCCGGTAGTGATCACCCTGAGCTCCATCCTGCTGGGCTTTGCTGTAGCGACTGCGGTAGGGGTCTTCTTCGGATACTATCCTGCACACAAGGCGGCGAAACTGCGCCCGATCGAAGCGCTCCGATACCAATAGGGACAACTGAAACCGGCTCCAGTATGTTGGCTTATGCTCAGGGCCGCTGTTGCAGGTTTTCCCGGAACAATTTCTCGAACTCCTCCGCTGGCAACGGTTTGCTGTGGAGGTATCCCTGGAAAATATCACACCCCTGGGATTTCAGGAATGCGAGTTGAGCGTTATTTTCTACGCCTTCAGCCAGTACTTTCAACCGCAATGTATGTGCCATGGCGATGATGGTGGCGGTGATTTCCATATCGTCGCGATGATGGGGAATGTCATCGACGAAACTCTTGTCGATCTTCAGCACATCCAGCGGGAACGATTTGAGATACGCCAGGGAGGAGTAGCCAGTACCGAAGTCATCGATGGCGATGCGCACGCCAGTCGCATGCAACTGGTTGAGAATCTGGATGGCTTCCTTTTTCCGTTCCATCAGGGAGCTCTCGGTTAATTCCAGTTCCAGATATTCGGCGGGGAATCCGGTCTCGGCCAGTGTTCTGGATACAATTTTGTTGATGTCGCTGTGCAGAAACTGATGAGACGATAGATTGACTGCCAGCGTCAGCGGCGGCAAGCCGGCATCAATCCAGCGTTTGCCTTGTCGGCAGGTTTCCTGCAG
>DAIDAS010000318.1 GCA_027310505.1 bacterium | reverse complement strand
GCGCCAGTCTATCCCTGTTAGTTCCTGCGCCTGCTTGAAGAGCGGCAGGTACTTGGGCAGGGTGGAGTGCATGTTGCCCAGAAAGCTGGTCACATCGACCGAAGCAAGACGCTCGGCGTGGCCGTAGTAGCGATCCAGCAGGTTGCGCAAGGTGCCATCCTGCTGAATGCGCGCGAAGAACGCTTCTGCTTTCCGATACAGCCACTCGTCCCCGTTTTTGGGAAAAGCCCAGGCGAGCTTGTCTCCAAGGCCAAAGTCGAACCCCACGGCGAGGTTAGGATAGTAGTTCTGCAACATGGAAACCAGCGGCGAATCTGCGATGGTCACATCCAGCGTACCGTCCGCTACGCGTTCCAGCAGTTCCTCACTGCCTGCATTATGCACTTCTTCCCAGTGCAGGTTGGGCAGGATCTCCGATACGCCAGCCAGCCGCTCGGCATAACTGGTCCCCGCGGGCACGGCCACATGTTTTCCCACCAGATCGCTGGTGGTCTTGGGCGCATCTTCTTGTTCCTTGTTATAGATCACCTGCTGTTGCACGTTTTGGTAAGGCGGCCCGAAACGCACCAGATGCTGGCGTAGATGGGTGATGCTGAGATTGGCGGCGGCAAAGTGTGCCTGGCCCTTGAGCAGGGTAGGGATGACCTGGGTGATATTATCCACCACGATCACCTTGAGTTTGATGTCAGGCCCCAACTCCTTGGCGAACAGCTTGGCCAGGTCGTATTCCAGCCCGGCGAACTCATTCTGGCCATTCACATAATAGGTCGAAGGCCCATTATGGGTGACCACGACGAGTTCCTTGCCCTCGCGCACAGGGGCGAGTTGTGGCGCAGGTTTGTGGCACCCGAGCAGGAAGAGCGCGGCGAGGACTGATATGACTGAACGCATGGGGAGCAGTTTCCCCAAGTTTGGGTTACTTGTCCACAACCTCTCGGCAGAAAAGGCGCAAGGTGTTAGAATGTGCGCCCCGCGGAGAGGTGGCAGAGTGGTCGAATGCGCCGGACTCGAAATCCGGTATAGCGGTTTCCGTTATCGAGGGTTCGAATCCCTCCCTCTCCGCCAAAGTACGTAACATGTTGATTGTAAACGATTCGTTTTTCTTCTGCGAATCTAGGTAGTCCAACACGGTGAGCCAACTTTTCGGAAGGCTTACCGATGAAGTTAGCATCACATCTCAAACGCTCCCCCCACGGCGTCTATTATTTCCGCATTACCGTCCCCAAACCGTTACGCCCGCTCTATGCAGGAGTGTCGGAGATTAAGCGTTCGCTCAAAACCCGCGACCCCGCGACAGCGAGGCGAGAAGCCTATATATTATCGGCTCAAATAATCCATAAGTTTCAGCGGGAGAAAAGAGACGTGGCTCAGTATGACCCTTCAAAGTTCAATCCTAACGACCCCAGCACCTTCCCTAAGGGCAAGGACGGGCTGACAGACCTGTCGATTAGGCGTCATGCTGACGGCTCCGTTGAAATCACAACTGACCCGAATATCCCCGACGACCATATCAATGCGTTAAAAGCATGGGACCATCTGTTCGGCGACCTGAAAAACGTGCCGATTGAGCAGGTTGGCATGCTGAAAGACGTTGCCAATACGCCGGCAGCGACGTCACCCGCAGCGCAACAGCCAGTCGCACAAGCTGCACCCGCACCTCACACGATCAGTTTGTCGCAGGGCATTCGTCAGTTTATGGTGATTGCGGGAAAAGACCCTAACAGTGTCAAGACCCTGCTAGATATGCAACGCACCTTTGAGCGTTTCCTGTCATGGACGAAAGACCCGCACGACCCGCCCATCGGCAACATTAACAAGAAACTGATGGTCGATTACATGACCTATCTTCTGACCGTCGAACCCAACATCCGAACAAAGGGACTTGGGCTATCGAAAAAGACGGTGGAAAAGCACCTGATTTTTCTGAACGTGCTATTCACCCATCTGCAAAATACTGACCTCTATCCGTCCAATCTTGCGTTGCCAACCAAGGGCGTCAGTCCGTTTCGTAAAGGTGAAAAGAAGAAGGCGGCAAAAAGGCAGTCCTATAAGGCGTTTGTGTCAGACGAAATCACCAAGATTTTTGACCCGACGAATATCAAGTCGCTCAAACGACCGCACGAGTTTTGGGTGCCGTTGCTGGGTTTGTATACAGGGGCACGAATCAGGGAAATCTCACAACTCCGCCTTAAGGATATTGTGAAAGACGGCGAACTTTGGTGCTTTGACATCACGGACGAGGATGAGACTGGAACGAAAAACGAACCCTCTGTTCGCAGAATCCCCATCCACCCCGACATTCTCGCTCTCGGCTTTCTCGACTATGTAGACGACGTGCGTGCCGTCTCGCCAAGCGGGCTATTGTTCCCTTATCTGCCCGAAAGCATCAATGGCTATGGCGACCAGCCATCCAAGTCGTTTTCCCGTTACCTCAAGGCACTCGGCATCAAGAGCCGTGAAAAGGTGTTCCACTCTTTCCGCTCGACCTTGATTGGGTCTATGGAAGGCGTCCCGCAGGTCGAACGCTATGTCGGGCATGCACTCGACGATACTAGCTTCGTTCACTACAAGAATGATTTAACGCCCCAGCAGTATCAGGAGTTTGTCGTTTCAAAAATCCGTTTCCCGCAGGTGCATGACAAAATCGGCGACCTGAAATACCAGAAGGGGGCATTCTCGGCTATCCTTCAGGCGGGGTTTGCTGCCCGTGAAAGAGCCAAAAAGTTAGCGGTGGCACGAGAAGCGAAAGAGGCACGGGCGGCAACTGCCGCCAAGGCTGCGAGTAATAGGAGGGGGAGTTAATGCCCGAACTGCATTTCAAGGGTAGCTTCTGGATGACCTTAGACGACAACGAAATCCACCGTGCACGGGCGATGATGGACGAGATTTTCGGGGAAGAAAACTTCCTTGGCTCGGTCGTTTGGGAAAAAGCTGACAGTCCACGGATGGATGCTGACTACTTTTCCACTAGCCACGATTACCTTCTGGCGTATGCGAAAGATAAGGAGTTTGTTCACTTCCAAAGGTTAGGCGATGAGGATAACGAACCACCTGAGCACTACAACATGGACGATGGCGATGGTAGAAAGTATTACCTTAAACCGCTTCGTGCGATGGGTGGGCAAGGCGAAACGCGTGAGTCCAGACCAAACTTGTATTTTGGTATGGACGCCCCTGATGGAACGAAAGTTTTTCCGAAGCTGCAAGACGGGCGTGATGGTGCATGGCGATGGAGTTTGAAGAAAGTGCAGTCTGAGCTCAATAGAATAGATTGGAGAGAAGGTAAGAGTGGTTGGACGCCTTACTACCGAATCTATGCGGACAATAATATCGGACGCCCGCCCGAAACCATTTTCTACAATACGGACGTAGGAAGTTCACGCACAGCCAAGTCGCAAATCAAAGCGATATTTGGAGGTAGTGCAAGTTTTGAAACGCCCAAGCCTATCGGCTTATTAGAGAAGATACTCGACATCGCCACGACTGAACACTCTATCGTGCTAGATAGTTTCGCTGGTTCGGCTACGACAGGACATGCCGTGCTCAATGCGAACAAGAAAGACGGTGGCGACCGTCGTTTTGTGCTGGTTGAGTGCATGGACTATGCCGACAGTATTACTGCCGAACGCATGCGGCGTGTCATCAATGGATACGCTTACGAAGGCACGCAACGAGAGGAACTGCATCGGGAGAATCTGACCCTTACCAGTTTGAAGAAGGCGGACAAGTTGCTGGAGCACGTCACCAGTATCGAAAATCTTGAATCGCATCGCTTCGACGCCATTAAGAAGGAAGTCAAAGACGGCGAGCTGGTCGTCACTGGCGAGAAAAAGGTAACCCTGGCGGACGTTGTCCGCCAGGCGTTGCATGAAGATGGCTTTCTTGCTGATGACAAATGGGTCGTAGCGCATGAGATGCTCCTTGAAAACCGTGCGCAAACTAGCGCACCGCGCCGCGATGCGGCGTCAACAGGTATAGCAACCGCACGCAGTGCACCTACATAAAGGTTTCCAAAGATTTTTTAGGGGCGGCCAGGATCAAGGCCGCGCCGTAATCTCAGGTACCGGGACCCCGGTGCCTGATTGCCGTGGAAGGGGGTTACCCTGCCTGCCGATGGGTTTTGGTTTGACGTTCCTTGCGCTGCCGGCGTACGGCATGCAGTACAGCGCGGCGGACCTCCACCTGCGGTAACTGGCGGAATCCGGACAGAACTTCCGTCAGGGAAACCTGCTTGCGCTCCGGGTCGATGCCGACCTGCTCGCACCAGGACAGGATGCCATATAGACAACTTCCGCTTTCTTGCGCGTCATCGATGCTGACCTCGCAGTCGACACCGGCAAAGCGGGTAATGAAGGCGTCCACTGATAGCTGCATGGCGTTACTGCCGCGCAACTTCAGTTTGCGCCGGATTCCGGCAACTGCGGCTTCAGCGGTGGCGGCATGGAAATGCGCGCTTTGGCTGATGGCGATGAATCCTCGTTCGGTGGCGACTTCAAACCCGCGACCCTGCCGTGCCCAGGTGGCCGCATACAGCATGATGCTGTCCGGACACTCCAGTTGACGGGCATCCAGTGTCATCAACCCAGCGAGGTTGGCGAGTCCGCGCCGTTCCACCCGCATCCGCCAGTCAGCCGGGACGCAGATATGGTGATGGTCCTCGCGTGCCAGCCAGTTTTTAAAGCTCCCGCGGTACGTATTGCGATTTGAGTCCATGATGACTTCATACCTCACCTCAGCCGCACTCATGGCATACGTGATACGCATGCTGGAACCGCCTGCTGCCCCATACCGGAAAATCGACTTGGCTTCCGAGGCGATGGTTTTACGACGCAGTGTATTCAACCGCTCTTGCGGAGTTCCTTGCGGCAGCTGGTAGGGTTTTCCGTTCAACAGTACTTTGCGCGTTGTGACATAGGCATAACGCGTGTTCATCGCCTTGACTGCCTCCGGCGTCATGCCACGCCGGCGGCAGAGACGCAGTGTCTGGCAATCCTTCTCAATCTGAACCCGCTCAATGCAAAGCTCACGCAGCCGTTCGATATTGGAGTCGTTCATCGCCAGACCCTGCGCCTTGAGCGACTGTTTCAGTTCCGTCTTCGTTGCACTGGCCAAATACCCCTTGGCTGCTTTCAGAAAACGGTGATTGATTTCCTTAGCGGGAAGTTGTGCCTTGCGGCCAGTGGTTTTAGTTCTGGATTGACTGTTGTTTGGATGTTTCATGACTGACTCCAAAAAGTTGGTTGATGGAGACCAATCTAGATAGACGGTTTATATGCGGCGACTTTTGTCGCTGCATACGGCCTTTGTTGCGTCCGCCTCGAAATGCCAGCGTTCTTTCCAACCCCGCCCTTGAGACCTATCCCCGCGCTACAGGGCCGTTTCAAGCTTTGTTCACGATCATGTTTCTTGAGGGATAAACACACTCCCTAGACCATTCAGCCCGGCGCACGATGCGCCCGCTGAGTTTCTTGAGTCCGTGCAAGGTGCACGGGCGCTTGGCAGCGCCGTCCCCGGGTTTACCCGGAGACGGTTATGAAACAAGAAAAAACACTCGGTACGCGCCCGTTGCGCGTTATGGAACTATTCGCTGGAGTGGGCGGTTTTCGCCTTGGATTAAATGGGGCGCGACACCCGGACGGCAGTCCGGGATACGACGTGGTCTGGGCGAACCAGTGGGAGCCTGGCAGCCGCAAGCAGTACGCGGCGGAAGTCTATCGTAGTCGCTGGGGCGGGGGAGACCTGGTCAACCGAGACATCTTCCAGGTGCTGGACGATTGGGTGGATACCGCGCATCTCGATGCGCTATCCCCCGAAGTACTGGTCGGTGGGTTTCCGTGCCAGGATTACTCAGTTGCCAAGCCGCTGTCGCAATCCCGTGGGCTTGAAGGCAAGAAGGGGGTGTTGTGGTGGGCCATCCATCGGATGTTGCAGGATAGAATTGCTGCCGGTTCTCCGGTGCAGTACCTGTTGCTGGAGAACGTCGACCGATTGCTTAGTTCACCTTCTGGATGCTGCGGCCGGGACTTTGCCGTGCTGCTGGCATCCCTGATGTCGATGGGCTATGCGGTGGAGTGGCGGGTGGTCAATGCTGCCGATTACGGTTTCCCGCAACGGCGCAAGCGTATCTTTATCCAGGCCTATCATGCTGGCAGCGCGGTGTACCGCACCTTGCAGAAGTATCTGCAGCAGATTGGCGCCAACCTTTGGCTGTCCCAGTCCGGACCCATGGCACGTGCCTTGCCGGTTAACCAGATTGCAAGGGATATACTGACAATGTTGACGTTACCGATGGATATCCTGGAAGCCCAGTCTGGCTATACCCCTCTCAATGACAAGACTCCTTTCCGCAATAGTGGCCTGTGCCTGGAAGGGAAAGTATGGACGGCGGATCTCAAGCCCGCCGCCATCGACGACTATACCCCTTATACCGGCCAAGTGGCCCCGATGACGCTGGGGCAAGTCATTGCTGAATCCACCGAGGTGCCTGAACGATTCTTCATTGATGCTGCCAGCTTGCCTCGTTGGGAATTTCTCAAAGGTGGCAAGTCTGTACCGCGGACCAGCAATTCCGGTCATCAGTACAACTACAAGGAGGGTGGCATGGCATTCCCCGACCTGCCTGACCGGCCATCACGGACGATTATCACAAGCGAAGGAGGCAGTTCGCCATCCAGAACGACACATGTCGTCCAGCATGCCGATGGCCGTTTGCGCCGCCTCACGCCGGAGGAACTGGAGGCGCTCAATGGCTTCCCACGAGGATACACCGATATCCCAGACATAACCGATACGAAGAGGGCATTCCTGATGGGCAATGCCCTGGTGACCGGCCTCGTGAAACGGCTGGGGCAGGCGCTGCTCGACTGTCACGGCCGGGATAACTGACAAGCACTCCAAACGACCAAGTCGTTCGGTTAAGGTGTTGATAAACACTCGTTAAAATGACTCAATCCCCGTGTATCTGCCAGGTTCGCGGGGATTGTTGTTTCTGTGAAGAAAACTGATACAGCTAGTGGCCTGCGCAAGGTTTCTAATAATGTCGACGATGTACAGTCAATACCGGTAACCCCGGATCAGATTTTGCCCAACTCCTAAACATAGTAAGTCGGGGAGCGCCCATGAAAGATTGGCCGTATAATATGCATTATTTACTTTCATACGGCCAATGGACTACGTAACTATATCTGAGCTTGCCGCCAGGCAGGTCATCGACGCCACTGCGGTATTTGAGGAATTCGAGCGCAGCAAAGCGGAGGCCCGTCGCTATTCCGGCGGCATGTACTGGAAGCGGCAAGGCGCATACGAATACCTGGTTAAGACGTACCCGGATAATCGACAAAGTCGCCTTGGGCCAAAGTCTGCTGAAACTGAGCAGACCTACGAGCAGTTCACGGCTGCCAAGCAGAAAGCTGAAGCTCGCTTCAAGTTTCTTAAAAGCACGCTGGTAGACATGGAACGCATGAATAAGGCCGTCAAGGCTGGCCGGGTTCCCAGTCTTGTTGTCAAAGTGCTGCAGGCGATTGAGGATGCAGGGCTTTCCGAGCACTTCGTTGTAGTGGGCACGCACGCCTTATATGCGTACGAGACCGCAGCAGGCGTTCATATCGCTGCCGGGGCAATGGCGACACGGGATGTGGACCTGCTGTGGGACGCTCGCCGGCGTGTACGGTTTATATCCGACATGGCTAAGCTAGATCAATCCATGTTGGCAGTGTTGCGGCAAGCAGAACCATCATTTGTGCGCAAGGAAGGGCAGGCCGAAACGGCCATCACCTCAACAGGGTTCGAGGTGGATTTTCTTCGGCGGATGCCGGAGGGAGATGACCCGCATCCAGTCAGGTTTACCGCTGACGAGGATGATCTGTGGCCTGTTCAGGCTCCCCGGGCCGGTGTGCTTACAGGTGCCCCGCGATTTGAGCAGGTGGTGATTTCCGTGACCGGGCAAATGGCTCGAATGCGTACAATCTCTCCTGAAAGCTTTGTCGAGTTTAAGCGATGGATGGCGGATAAAGCCCCACAGCGAGATCCGAAAAAACGCAGGCGGGATAAAATGCAGGCCGATATAGTGGAAAGCTTATTGCGGGAAGGTCTGTTGGTCTCGCGAACCTAAATGAATCATGCGTAAATCTCCTCGTGACGAAGGTCATGAAGCCTGCGCGGGGGAATGTTTGGTCATTGTTCCTATCATTAATAGACGCGCAGTTTAAGCGCTAAAGAACACGAGATTTTCAACACCGTGGCCGAATGGGTTGGCCAATCGACGCTGGACCAAGTTTGATCTGACCCGGCAAAAAATCGCTTTGTTGACGTTGCTATACGTAGTCCCAGGACAATTTTTTTGGAGACGATGTTATGCAACACACGCAGTCATTAGAAGATGATTACCAAGGAGAGCTCGATGAACTCGGCCTCTTCGCTGAAACCTTTACCAGCATGCAGGAAATTCTTAATCTCATCACCGATGTCCATCCGGATTTCCCGGTCAGGGCCAGCCTGCTGGCTCTTCTGAAGCCGAAGACGATGGAAACGGTTATGCGGCAGATGAAGGAAGTGGTGACGAATGTCAGGGTACTGAGCACCCCATACCGGCAACTGGTCATGATTGTGACGGCTCAAATGGACGGCATCCAGGCGCGAGTTTGCATGCACCTGGCTGCACCGGGTACCCGAGAACTGCTCAAAGAGGTCAGGAATCGTGGTCGACTGCATCTTGTCGTCGTGAGTGAAGGTAGTACTACAGTACGTGTCGTCAAAATCACGTTACCGGACCGCGTGATTGAAGAGCTGCTGGAGTTGGCTGACGGTGTACCGGACATCGATATCATGCACAGCATGTATGACCTGGCTCAGTCCGCACGTGCGTTGCTTCATGAAGCGCATCTTGTGCCTATGCCCGGTCAACCATTGCCTGAGGTCATAGAAGTAACCAGCATCTTCAGCCATGCCGCCGCGGCGGCGATGTTCGCCCATGAGGGTGTTTTGCACTAGCGCTCAGAAAGCAAGTGGGCAGCGGCTTTGAATGTCGTTTGGTTGGAGGAGGGTGGTCAGGAGTAAATCACTACGCCACCTATGTGTAACGATTCAGGCGGGTCCATTGGGCCCGCCTTTTTTATCAGGCCTGGCGGGCAGGAGGAATGCCGAATCTTGTGCTGAATACCACACTCAATTTGACGAGGATAAGATTTTGATATATTATTCTAACCCTTGATTTTTTGCTCTTTAACAATTTGGGATACAAAATTTTTCTGGTCGATTGACTAGGAGTGCCCCCGGCGAGAGCAAAAACTCCCCGATTTCAACCTTTCGCGAGGTTATTGCCATCGAAATGTCATGGCAATCTTTAGGCGCCCAGTCAGCACACAATGACCTGAAAAATTCCCACCTAACTATGATGGGGTCGTGTGTTCGAATACGAATGACAAGACCCCGTTCTTCATTTGATCCATCTTAAGATGGATATCTACTAAACGCCTGCATGGACATCTTCAATCGATTTGTCATTGATAAATATTCCGGCAGGTTTGATCATAATTTCGCATCTCGTCGATTAACTTTTCATTTAACCTAGATTTGCTGTATCCGTAAGTTCACGCATATTTCATGTGTCTGGACCGTTTTATGAGTTCGATTGCCATGGGTGGGCATCCATGTGCAC
>DAIDAS010000286.1 GCA_027310505.1 bacterium | reverse complement strand
GTTCGGCGGTGCATTGCAGTTAACCTTGCTGGGCGATTTGGCTGGGCACAAAAACCAGTTTACAGCTGGAGCGAGCACCGATATGGGCCGCACGGATTTTACCAGTGACACCAGCGAGGCAGCGGTGGTGGGCAACCAGGCCGTGACCATTCAGCCCGTGAATCCGCAAGGCTCTGTCAGGCTGCATGCACGCAATGACTACTATGGCCTGTACGCCACGGATACTTTTTCCTTCAATGAGCAATGGCACCTGACCATGTCTGGCCGTTACAACGTGGCAAAGATTCGGCTGTCGGGTACCAGTGTTGACAATGCCGGCACGCCTGAACCGTTGTCGGGCGATCATCGCTATAGTCGCTTCAACCCCGCTATCGGATTGAATTTCAACCCGACCAAGTCGCTGGGCCTCTATGGCGGATATAACGAAGGCATGCGTGCAGCCACGCCGGTCGAGCTCTCTTGCGCTAATCCTCTTGTTCCTTGCGCATTGCCCAATGCGTTTGTCAGCGACCCCCATTTGAAGGAGGTTGTCTCTCGCACATGGGAAGGCGGGGCTCGCGGGCGGCTGTCGGAAAATATCGGCTGGAATGTCGGCTTGTATCGTACCGAGAACAGCAACGATATTCAGTTCAAATTTGCACCTGGTGCCGGCGTGACGACCTTCGGTTATTTTGACAATGTCGGTAAAACCTTGCGTCAGGGCATGGAGCTTGGATTGAACGGCAAATTCGATCGATTGAGCCTGGCGGCAAACTACGGCTACGTGGATGCCACCTTCGAGACGCCATTTACCGTCAATACGTTAAATGGCGCTGCGACCGTCAGCAAAGGCAGTACCATTCCGGGGATTCCCCACCACACCTTCAAGCTGCGCGCCGGTTACGAAATAACCCCGGCCTGGACGGTGGGCAGCAACGTTGTCATGGCATCCAGCCAGTACGCACGTGGCGATGAAACCAACCAGATGGGCATGGGCAAGGTTCCCGGGTATGCCGTGGTGCACCTTGATACCCATTACGCCTTGAACGACAGCTGGAAACTGTTCGCCAAAATAAACAACGTGTTCGACAAGGAATACTCCACGTTCGGGGTGCTGGGAACAAATGAGTTTACCGGCGTCGGGAACACGTTCAATACGAATTCGGCAGAATGGCGTAATGAGCAATTCCGTTCCCCGGCCGCACCACGTGCTGCCTGGGTGGGGGTGACCTACGAGTTTGGCAAACCCAAGGGCAGTGCTGCCAAGCCTGACCTCGATTAAAGGAAGGCAAGGTGACCCATGCAGACGCGTGTAACTGTCGACGGTAATCTGCCTTTGGCTACCTCGCAGAAATTGCGCGTCCTGCTGGTTGAGGACGAGGCCCTGTTCGCGCGTGCTGTCACCAAGCGCCTGCAGCAGGCAGGGTATGCGTGCGAACGGGCGGAAACGCTTGCCGACGGTCGCGCGATTGCCCGCCAGTTCCTGCCGGACCTTGTCCTGCTGGACATGCGCCTGCCGGACGGTAATGGCCTTGACCTGTTGGCCGAGTTTGTCACCAAGGGTATTGCGGTCGTGGTCATGACGGCCTATGGCGAGGTCAGCGATGCCGTCAATGCCATGAAGCAGGGCGCTGTCGACTATCTGAAAAAGCCGGTCGACCTCGAAGAACTGCTGCTCACAGTCGAAAAGGCGCAGCGTACCGATAGCCTGAAGCACCAGCTGGATTATTCCCGCCAGCGCGATAGCCATGCCAGCGAGGGCGTCGAATTCCTTGGGGAAAGCCCGGTCATGCGCGCTGCATGTGGACAGATCGAACGCATCGCCCAGCTGGTTTCGGTGACGGCAGGGGTGCCTCCCACCGTGCTGATTACCGGCGAGACAGGCACCGGCAAGGATGTGGCAGCCCGATTGCTGCACCAGTGCTATGCCACTCAGGAACGGCCTTTTGTCCATGTGGATTGTGCTTCGCTGCCGGCGGATTTGATCGAGAGTGAGCTGTTTGGGCACGAAAAGGGTGCTTTTACCAGTGCGCAGGGTTCCCGCTGCGGATTGATCGAGGCCGCTGAGGATGGCACCCTGTTCCTCGATGAAGTCGGCGAATTACCGCTTGCCCTGCAAGCCAAGCTGCTGAATGTGCTGGAGCGTCGGATGGTGCGTCGTCTCGGATCGACGAAAGAACGTCCCGTGCCGGCCAGGTTCATTGCGGCAACCAACCGCGATTTGCAGCAAATGGTGATCGATGGCCGTTTTCGCGCGGACCTGTTTTATCGGTTGAACGTATTGAGCATCTCCATGCCGCCACTGCGGGAGCGGGGTGGGGATATCGAATTGCTGGCGCAGCATTTTTCCAGGCAGACTGAGCGCCGCTATGGCCTGTCGCCTCGTGAATTTTCTGCCGGCGCCATCCGTCTGATGCAGGGGTATGCGTGGCCGGGCAACGTGCGCGAATTAAAACACCAGATCAGCCGTGCCGTGCTGTTGAGCCGCTCCCATGAAGTGGCGGTTGAAGACCTGGCACTACCTCAGCAGTCACCCTCGCAGCCTGTCATCGCGGCAGTCGACCAACCGGCAGGCATGACGCTGGACGAGGCCGAAAAAGCGATGATCGAAAAAGCCCTGAAGCAAAGCGGCGGCAATATTTCGGAAGCGGCCCGCCTGCTGGGCATTACACGCATGACCATCCGCTATCGCATGGATAAACACGGACTCAAAGACGCCTGATCAGCGGCCTGCGCGTGGTAAAATTCCGCAACTTTTCTGTTGCGGAGTCCCTTGAAATGAAAATCGGCACCCCACTGGCGCCAAGCGCTACGCGCGTTATGCTGCTCGGCAGCGGCGAGTTGGGCAAGGAGGTCATCATTGCCCTGCAACGACTGGGCGTCGAAGTCATCGCCGTTGATCGCTACTCCAATGCGCCCGGCCATCAGGTCGCACATCGCGCCCACACTATCAGCATGACGGATGGTGCTGCCCTGCGTGCCTTGGTCGAGCAGGAAAAACCGCACCTGATCGTGCCGGAAATCGAAGCCATTGCCATTGATGCGCTGGCCGAGATCGAGGCGTCAGGGATGTCGAAAGTCATTCCGAACCCTCGTGCCGTGCAATTGACCATGAACCGCGAGGGTATCCGTCGTCTTGCTGCTGAAACTTTGCAGTTGCCAACCTCGCCTTACGCCTTTGCCTCTAGTTTGCAGGAAATGCAG
>DAIDAS010000285.1 GCA_027310505.1 bacterium | reverse complement strand
CGAAGAAGGCGTCAAAAATTTCTGGCGTGCATTCAGTGGAACCAAGGTGGTTGATTCCGAGGGGAGGCCATTAGTTGCCTATCACGGGACAGACCAAGACTTTAATGTTTTTGAGACATCGGCTTACGGCACCTTGGGATCTGGAGCGTATTTTGTTCTTAGCAAGGAAGAAGCGGAAGTTTATGGCGACATGGTTGTACCTGTTTATCTGAAAATAGACAGGCCGTGGAAAATCGAACTCGATCATGACAGTGAAGGGTCGCTGAGGGAAGACTTTGATAGCCCATCTGTCGAGGCTGTTTTGTCATTGCCTAATGGGAGGGATTTGCTGGAAGCCGCGAAGAATGGAAACGGGATGTATGGCCCGGCGTTGCAAGCCCAATTAATAAGGCTGGGCTACGATGGGATCATGGCGACCTATCCAGACGGTTCTGCAGAATATGTTGCCTTTGACCCCAAGCAGATCAAATCCGCCATCGAGAACAATGGTGCATTTAATCTTAATACCGCAACTATCCTATGTAGCCATCAGGAGCTGATTGATGATGTAGTTTCATCTGGAACATTCAGTGGTCGTGTGCTGGATGTGGCGGGCGGGGTGGTTGTACAGAAGACCGGACGAGGCGAGGAATCAGCGCGTCATGATGCAAGTAGGCTGAGTACCAATGTCGCGATTGGGGATGTGATTGATATCAAATACAAGGATGGCCTAGGAATCGTTGGTGTTAAGGGGAAATCTTTACACGTGGCTAGGTAGTTATTCGTGACGGTGTTGTGTGAATTGAAAAGGAAGTGAACATGGGACTGGATATCTTCTATTCGCAATTGCATAGAGTATTGAGCAATGCACCGGATAAGATTTTTGGCAACAGCAAGCAGGTGAAGTTGTGGCTGCAATCTAATGCGGCCAAATACGGCATCAAGCAGGATGAGATTCTGTGGTCCGGCGTAACTGACTGGCTGGATCTTCAGGTCGGAACGGTAACGAAAGCCGACATCCTGAATTATCTTGATGGCAATGGCGTGCGCATAACGGAAACCATGCTTGGGGGCAGTGCTGAAGATCTCCCGATGTCCTATGAAGAATTGCCTAAGTCTATCCAAAAGCTTTTCGATGCTTATGACCGCGCTGATATCGATGCGGAACAATTGAGAGAACGTTCTAAAGAGAATGGCTACGATGTTCAGTTTGGGATGGATGGCGAGCTGGAAAGCGTTGTTAGGCTAGGTACAACCGCTGAACCCTCTAAGTACGCCAAATATGTTGTTCCAGGTGGATCGCATTACAAGGAACTGTTGCTGACATTGCCGACCAAACCTAATCCCGACAGTGGAACGCTAGAGCATCTCTCTGAAGTTGTCGGAGAACGCATTTTTCGAGATAGCGGACATCTCTTCAAGTCGAAGCACTGGGATCAAACAAATATTCTTGCCCACATTCGTTTTGATGAACGTACCGATGCCGAAGGTAATAAGGTGCTATTTGTTCAGGAGATCCAGTCCGATTGGGGGCAGCAGGGGAAGAAACAAGGATTTGGCTATAAGGACGCCACCCCCCTTACTCCGGAAGAAGATCGTGAGTTAATGGATCTTTTCGACATGCGTGGAAACCGTAAACCGGAACAGACTGCTCGTATGCACGCCTTGAACAATCGGCTCAACGCGTCACAGGGCAAGAGCGGCATACCTGTTGCCCCGTTCGTCACCGACACCAAATCATGGGTTGCGCTTGCCCTAAAACGGATGGTGTTATTTGCGGCAGAGAACGGGTTCGATAAGGTTGCAATCATCAGCGGACAGCAAGCAGCAGACTTGTACGATCTGCGAAAGCAGATTAAAGAGATCACACTTGATCGGCTTGATCGCAGTGCAGATAAAAAGTATGGCATCGCCATCGAGTTGCTAAAAGGCGGATGGCAGCGCATGCAGGTGGATACTGTCGAAGAAGCTACGGATATCATCGGCAAGGAATCTGCGCAAAAGTTGTTTGAACAGATTGAAGGCAAGAATCAATCAAGCCTTTCTGGCGAAGACCTCAGAGTTGGTGGCGAGGGCATGCAGGTTTTCTATGACAAGATCGTGCCGAATGTCGCCAATGACATCTTGAGAAGAAATGGTGGTGGCAAAATCGAGGAATTGCGCTTGCCGCAAGAGCTTGATACCAAGCAATACTACGACCCTCTTGGTTTCAACAAAAGCGATGTCAAGATCGAGCGTGATGGGGCGAACTGGTGGTCAGCTGTAAGTAAGGATGGTCAATATTGGGATGGTGGGCAATGGGTGGCTGATGAGGGCCTAACGCGACTTTTCACCTCTCGCCAGGAAGTTGAAACATCGCTTTCGACACACGCGCAACTCGGTTTTGTGATTACCCCAGAACTGCGCGCCATGGTGCTAGATCACGGTTTGCCCTTATTCAGTAAGGGCGATGTCCAGTTTGAGTATGGGATGCCGGTCGAGGTGATCGAGGCTGAAATTAATCGCATGCGGCAACAGTGGTTGTCGATGCCACGCGTAACCGTGGTGAATGGCGTGAGCGAGCTTCCCTTTGACGCCCCAGCAAATGCTGACGGAGCATATTCGAATGGTCATGTTTATGTAGTGGCCGGGAACATACAGGATCTGAAACAGCTGCAGAAGGTCATGGCCCATGAATGCGTACTGCATCATAGCCTGCAGGAGATGTTGGGAGACTATGGGTTCAGCAAGCTACATTCGGGAATACAGGCACTAAAGAAGGCCGGGGATCCGATTGTCACGGCACTCGCCCAGAACATCCTGGAGCGCTACGGTGAATTACCGCCCGAAAGCGAAACAAAGGAGATCATCGCGCGCGCCGGCGAACAGTGCTTGGACGAAACTGGGAACGTGCGTATTGGCTACGGATTCATGAAGGGTGTGTATGCCGGCGTTGCAAGCTGGCTGCGGGATCAAGGATTCAAGATCCCGTTCACTAATCTTGAACTGCAGGGAATCATGCATAACGCTGGCGAATGGATCCAGCTGGATCATGAGCGAGGTAATCATGGTGTGAACCCTCTGCGCGGCCTGGTATCTCCTGTCCTGCATTCTTTCGCTGGGGTACGGGCCGAAGGTGCGCCATTGGGCGCGTTGGCGCGTGCTCGGGAAGCAAGTTCCGTTGGAGCTGGCGGAGATGTAAAAGCCATTCATCAGGAAACCGGCTGGTTTAGTGGGACTGATGGCAAGTGGCGATTCGAAATCAGCGATGCGGATGCGCGCCTGACTATGGATGGACTGACAAGTGCAGACCATATTGACCTGGCGAACGGCGATACAGCAGGCATTGAACTCGGGCAGTTGATGGATCATCCCGCCTTGTTTTCTGCTTATCCAGAATTGAAGACGGTCTGGGTGGTCATTGATCCGAATAAGGACGGTGCGTCGTTTCGGCACGGTGATCGTACTCTCCGAATTGGCTATGACAAGGAAGCACGTACAGTCAATCTATCCAGCCTGCTTCATGAAACTCAGCATGCGATTCAGGCATACGAAGGATTCTCCCGAGGCGGTAGTCCGGATGAGTTCATGGAACGCGATATTACGGACAAGGAATTGAATCGGATTAACCAGGAGGTACATAAGCTCTATGCACAAAACCCTGACTTCTACCGGGATTCAGTCAGGGCTACGCAGTTACAAATTGCGGTCAAAGATAAATATGGCTCCTCTGACGGGGATATTGAGGATCCTCTGATGAAGGATTGGTGGGCTGCGATCGATAAGCGGGATGCTCATCCTGAAGCCACGCAATGGTTTTCGTTGAAAAGCATGGAATACCAGGTAGGGAAGCAGCGAATCATTGATTCTCAGGAAGATCAGTACCATCGCCTTTCTGGGGAAGTCGAGGCGCGGTTAACGCAAACTCGGATGAAAATGAGCCAAGAAGAGCGCTTGGCAGTATTCCCGCTCGATGCCATGGATGTGCCAGCCAGTGGTCAGACTGTCCGATTCGCAGACAGAAAGCGCCCCGAGGTGGTTGCTGAAGGCTCGTTCAGTGGCCGGGTGCTGGAGGTGTCTGGCGGGGTGGTGCTGCAGAAAGTTGGGCGGACTGCGGATGAAGTTGCTCGCCACGATCCGAACCGCTTATCGACTAGTGTGGCACTCGGGGATGTGGTGGATATTAAGTATCGTGACGGGGTTGGTGTGGTATGTGTAAAGGGGCTGGCAGTAGGCGTGGACAGGTAACTTTCTGCTCTTGCAAGGTATATATAGGCGTGCAAAAATGGGACATTATGAGAGTCACGCTTACAGATAAAGTCCGCGAAAAAATAGTTGCTTCCAGGCAGCAGGTATTTCTACGCCATGATTTTGATGATCTCGGCCATTATCGACAGATAAGCCGGGCTCTTTCTCGTCTTGAGAATGAGTACGTGATCATTCATGCAGGTCATGGGGTGTATGCAAAACCGAAAATCGCCAGCAAACCTGAACTGGTCGTGCAAAAGTTGACTAGGCGACTAGGGAAGCGCGTAAACCGGACCTTGAAGCTGGGCGGCACGCGTGTCTATCTTGGTAAAACCATCACCATTGTTCGGGCGCAGCAACGACTGGACCGACTCAAGCTGCTGATGGCGCAAACGGTTTTACAGCAACATTCTATTGCTGAAATCCGAAAGTCGAGTCTTGAAGCGTTGCGCCGTTGGAAATTAAGAGACTCTTGGAATCCTGCCTATTCGGAATGGGAACGTCTTTTGCGGACTGGTACAGATGATGAGATCTGTGAAATCATGACCTCTCCAAAGGAAGAGCCGTGTAACAGACTAAGGCAATCGCCACCTTATGTGGATCTTTTGGATGACGAAACTATGGAGAGATTGCGTGAAACGCGATGAAATAGAGCATACGCTTCGGGCCGCTGGAGAGATCCTGGACGAAACACAATTTATTATTGTGGGTAGTCAATCAATATTGGGTAAATATCCGGAGGCCCCTCCTGAGTTACTTATGTCTTCTGAAGTTGATATGTATGCCAAGAACAAACCTCTGCTCAGCTATAAATTGGAATCGATTGGCATTGGTTCGCAATTTGATAAAACATTTGGATACGCAGTTGACCCGGTGGATGAGGGGACTGCGGTATTACCGAAAGGCTGGAAAGGGAGATTGGTAAATCTGACTGGGCCAGGCACCAATGGCGTAACCGGGCTGTGCCTCGACCCCCATGATTTGTTTGTTTCCAAGATGGTTGCCGGTAGAGAGAAGGATATCGAGTATTGCAGGGGAATGATAGACCATAATCTGGTTGGTAAGGATCGTGTATTGATGCTGGCTGCGACGCTGGAGAATACAGCTGATGATCCAAACCGTGGCGACAGGATTGTCAAAAAGATTGAAGGTATTTATACCGGAGTGGACCTTTCCAAAACGATGCATATAGACGATCAGAACGGTTTTTACACTGGGAAAATCATCAGCGTTTCGGATACGGTCGTGCAGCAAGATATTGGCAGAGGGAAGATGGTTTTCCACGAGTTAGGTAAATTGGATTCATACCCAATTACTGGCCGAAGTTACGATATCAAATATAAGGATGGATTAGCTGCCGTCCATGAAAATGGCCAGAAAAAAGACAAATATCTGGCCAGGTAATATCTGATACTTTCTGTTCACTTTTCTGCAATATCTGGATTTTCCGTCAATTTTCCAGATTCTAAAAAGCGATCATTCGTCTTCGACTGGTGTTAACAGGAAACGGAAGCCGATATTGTCGTTTGGCCACCATGCAAGCATTTGCTGCGCGATGGCCTGCGCCTCTTCGATTTGGTTAACCCCGTAGTAAGCCAACAGCAGGTTGTGCGCCAGTCGGTGAAATGGGCGATTCGACAGATATGAATACGGGACAAGACCGTTAAAATCGGCAGGTATTAATGCGCGAGCCGCATTAAATACTGGTGCTGCAATAGCGATACAGTCTTCATGTTGTTCAAGCGCTACGAGTGCGCCAGCCCAGTGGGCATATCCATCAAGAAATGCTGGTTCTCGGGAAGTGAGGGTGCGACAGGTCAGGATGATTTCTTGTAAGCCCAACGTCGATATCTCTGTCATATCACCAGAACCTCCATCAACTTCATCACGCATTTCATTCAGGGCGGCTGTAACGTCATCGAGTGATCTTTGCCTTTTGCCAGCACTGAATTTTCCTGCGGGCATCCAGACTGTATGACCGTTGTTCCCGTCATCATCGATCATGTCCCAGTTACTGGCTTGTGCGTCTAGCACAAAGGTCAGCGTTCCAAGTCCGTGGAATGTTTGGCTTGGCTTGGTGTGTGAAGCGCAATGACTAGCGTGATGAAAGTTCTCATAGCCGGCGTTGAATGCGGCGAGATCAAGCGCCTTGGCCAAGGGAATGTTTTGTTCGGATTTGAGTCGCTTTGCTGCCGCTTTAATCTTGCGAATCGCGGTGGCAGTGGTAGGTATGTGCTTCATGACAGGTTTCCTTTTCAGGCGGATTCTCGGCGCCGACTACCGGGAGCCGCTGTTGAAAAGGGCAAACCCAGAAAAGTGTGAGTATCATTCACCCGAAGGTGATTCGCCACGTCGGCGGCAGGCGTTGATCCAGCCTGTTGAAATCGTAATGGATGCCATTGTGGAATACAAGTATTTTCCGAGGACGCGAGGATTGACGATTAAGGCGGACTGGAATCCGCCTTAATTTTGGCGTACCATGTCTGAAAAGTTCCCATATTGAGGTTTAATCAGATTGGCAAAAGCAGTAATAGTTGAGGATCATGAATTCGATCATGCTGTGAAAGTGGCCGGCGTCACCGGGCGAAACAAGGAGCGTGACATTGCATTGCTGCACGTTCTGTTCGGCACGGCGCTTACTCCTACCGAAATTGCCCTGCTGCGGGTTGACGATTACCTGAACGATGATGGCTGCGTGAAACGCGACTGGAAGGTGCGAGAAGCTATCGCATACAACCGGCATGAGCGTCCGTTGTTCTGGGTGAACAAGAAGGTGATCGCGAGCATGGATCGATATCTTGAGT
>DAIDAS010000243.1 GCA_027310505.1 bacterium | reverse complement strand
ATCTTGCCGTGCGCCAGCGCCCATTGCAGGGTCGGCTCGTACACCTTGAGCGCCTTGCGCACCAGCCATGGCTCCTCGTGGCTCACCTTGCCGAGCAGGAACGAGGCCAGCACCGGGATGACGGTGAGCGACAGCAGCAGCGAGCCGGACAGCGCGAACACGATGGTGAGCGCCACCGGGCTGAACAGCTTGCCTTCAAGCCCTTGCAGGGTGAGCAATGGCAGGAACACGGTAATGATGATAAGGATGCCGGAAGTCACCGGCACGCTGACTTCTTTCACCGCGCGGTAGATCAGGTGCAGGCGCGGCAGCTTGGAATTTTCGCCATGGGCTAGGTGGGAGACGATATTTTCCACCACCACCACGGCGGCATCCACCAGCATGCCGATGGCGATGGAAAGTCCGCCCAGGCTCATCAGGTTGGCCGACATGCCGAACTGCCCCATCATGATGAAGGTCACCAGCGCAGCCAGGGGCAACGCCAGGGCTACCGTCAAAGCGGCACGCAGATCGCCGAGGAACAGTACCAGCAGGATCACGACCAGCACGATGGCCTCCAGCAGGGCATGGGTGACGGTGCCGACGGCGCGCTCCACCAGGCTGCCGCGATCGTAGAACACCTTGATCTGGATACCCTTGGGCAGCGAGGGTTCGATCTCGGCAATCTTGGCACGCACGCCATCCACCACCTGTTGCGCATTGGCACCGCGCAAGCCCAGCACCAGCCCCTCTACCGCCTCGCCCCGGCCGTTTTTGGTCACCGCGCCGTAACGGGTCATGGCGCCGATACGTACCTGTGCGACATCGCCGATGCGCACCGGCATGCCCTGCTCGCTCTTGATCACCGTGTTGCGCACGTCATCCAGCGTCTTGAAGCGGCCTTCCGCGCGCACCAGCAACGACTCTTCGCCATCGCCAAGACGCCCGGCGCCGTCGTTCTTGTTGTTCATCAGCAAGGACTGCTGCAGCATGTCCAGCGCCACGCCGCGGGCATACATGCGAGCGTTGTCCGGCACCACTTCGAAGCTGCGCACCACGCCGCCCAGCGAGTTGACATCCGCCACGCCCGGCACCGTCCTGAGCTGGGGACGAATCACCCAGTCGAGCAGGCTGCGACGCTCCTCCAGCGACAGGTTGCCGCCCTCGATGGTAAACATGAACATTTCACCCAGCGGCGTAGTCAACGGCGCAATGCCACCCGTGGCATCAGGCGGCAGGCTGCCCCAGATGCCGTTCAGACGTTCCGCCACTTGCTGGCGTGCCCAGTAGATGTCGGTACCATCCTCGAAATCCACCGTGATGTCGGTCAGCGCGTACTTGGCCACCGAACGCAACATGGTCTGATGCGGCAGGCCCAGCATTTCCACCTCGACCGGCGCGGTAATGCGAGCCTCGACCTCTTCCGGCGTCATACCCGGCGCCTTGATGATGATCTTGACCTGAGTGGAAGAAACATCCGGGAAAGCGTCGATCGGCAGATTCTTGAAGGCAAATGCCCCGGCACCGACCAGCAGCGCGGTCAGGACGAGCATCAGCAGGCGCTGCGTGAGCACAAATTGCACTAATCTGGAAAGCATGTTTACTCCCCGCCCGTACCGACCCAAGCGGCCTTGATCGCCACCGTTCCGGTGACTGCGACCTTTTCCGACCCGCTCAATCCACCGGAAATCACAGCCTTGTCAGCCTGCTCCGAGGCTACGGTGACTTTTTTCGGTGTAAATCCTGATGCCGTCTGCACGAACACATAGCTGTCCGACCCGCTGCGCACCACGGCAGTTTTAGGCACGCTGTACTGCTTGCCGGCCACGCCCTCGGCGGCGACCTCCGCTTCGACGAACTGGCCGGGCGAGAGCTTGTCGGCATTGCGGGTGATTTCGGCCCGCACATGCATGGTCTGGTCATTCTTGTTGACGTTGCGGATCACGGCAATGATTCTGCCCTCCGCCTGATATTTGGGAATGCGTACCTGCATGCCATTGGCGACCGTACCCAGCGCTTCGATCGGTGCGTGTATCTCCAGCCACAACGGATTCAGCCGCCCGATACGCAGCATCGGCATCGCGGGGTCGATGCGCTGGCCGACCGTCACCATCTGCTCAAGCACCTGGCCATCAATCGGGGCGCCGATGGTCATGCCGCTGCTGAATTCACCGCGGCTTTCCAGACGGGCGATCCCGGCATCGCCCATGCCAGCCAGTTTGAGCGCCTGACGCCGCTGGGCCAGCAACGCGGCCAGCTCTTCATGGCTGCTTTTGGTCGTGAGATAGCGGCGCTCGGCAATGATGCCGTCCTTGTATAGCTCGGCATCCCGATCCAGGGTATTCTTTGCCAGCCGGCTCTGGGTCAGCGCCTGCAGATAGTCACGCTGCAACGACACCAGCTCCGGGCTGCTGATATGGGCCAAGGCCTGGCCTTTCTTCACCGACTGCCCGGCAGCGACGAACAAGGCATCGATCAGGCCGGACTGCGCGGCGCTCACGACACGCTCCTGCCCAACCGGAACCGTAATTTCACCCGGCAAACGATTGCTGGTCAGCACCGAGGAGGCGCTGACAGGCGCCACCATGATACCCAACGCCTGTTGCTGCTTTTGCGTCATCGGGACCACCTTAGGCTCGCCAGCAAAGGCGATGGCGGTGTAAGCGGCTAGTGCGACAAGTATCGCTGTTTTCATATTATTCTTCACGGCAGCACTCCTACAGCCTGGTTATAGCGGGCGGTGTCCCATTGCAATTGTATCTTGCGGCTACTCAGGGCGCGCTCGGCCTCGTAAGCCAGCGCCTGGACGCGCATCAGGTGCACCAAGTCGGTTTCACCCAAATCGAATGCTTTTTTACCCAGGCGCAGGTTTTCCTGGGCGATCTCGTTCTGGCGGGTCACCACTTCCAACTCCGCGCGAGTCACTTCAAGATTGTGTTCGGCCTCGTGCAGCGCGGTTTCCATCGCATAGCGCAGGCGGTCTCGCTCACTCATGAATTTGGCGACATTGGTTTCTGCGGCGGCCACCAATGGCGCGGAGCGGACTTCGCTGTCGAGTGGAATGCGTAGCTTGAGGCCGATACTGTTGTTGAACTGGTTGTCGAATGCGCCGCGCTGACTGCGTGCAGCCAGCATCAGCTGCGGATTCTCGCGCCGCTCGACACGCACCAACTCCCGCTCATTCTGTGCCAGCGCGATCTTGGCTTCAGCCTCGCGCAGCAAGGGATGCTGCTCACCCAAGCCGGTTTTTTCCGACAAGGGCTCGTCGGTGCGGACGGGGATCTCGCGCAGCCCGGTCAGAACGGTATAGCGGTGTTGCGCGTGTTTCAATTCCGCCTGGGCACGCAGCAATGCAGCCTGCGCCTGCAGCGTTTCGTTCTGGGCCAGCATGAAATCGGTTTTGGCCAGCTCACCGGCTTGATAACGACGCTCAACGTCATGTTGCAGGGATTCAGTCATGCGCAGGCGCTGCGTAATCAGTTCGACGTTATTGGCATTCATGCCGATATCCCACACAGCATCGCGCAACACCCCGGCCACTTGCAGCATCAACCCATCCCGGCTGGCGGCAAGATCCGCTTGCGATTCGCTCGCCACAGCCTGGCGGGCGGTACGCTGTCCGGGCAGCCAGACGGGTAGCTCCAGTTCAGCCTCCCATTCGCGCTCACCCCGTCCGCTCCCGACGGCATCGTTCAGGTGACGCACCGAAATGGCCGGTGAAGCTGGCAGCATGCCCCGCGCATGGATATACCGAGCCTGCACCTTGCCATCCATCGCCTGCAGTACGTAACGTTGAGGGTTGCGCTCTACAGCCTGCTGCAAAACATCATGCAGCGTCAACGTTGAATTGGGTGTCAACGCATCCACTTCTCCTGCCATGCCCCACAAGGGCATCATCAGCGGGAAAATCCAAATCCATTTCAAGTTCATGTCTGATATCCCATCGTTCAGAATCAGCGCATTGCTAAAGGGGGAAAAACCTCTCGCCAAGGCACCTGAATTAACCATGCCACACTCTAGCCCGCCATCCTTAACGATATCTTAAGACGGTTGTCGTGATGCCAGCAGCGCAGCGCCGATCATACCGGCCTGATCGCCAGCCTGAGAACAGATGACCTGCACTCTTCCTCGCAAGATGGGGATCAAATCCTGGTCGAGGCGTGCCATGAAAGAGCGTTCAAGCAGCGACCATGCCGCACTCATCCCGCCGCCAATGACGACATGCCCCACATCGACCACTTTCAGGATGTGGGCCAGTGCCTGTGCCAGCTTATCCCCGGCTAGAGCGTAGGCGGCCTTTGCCGCAGCTTCATCCGCCTCGGCCCTCTGCGCAACCTGGTGGGCCGTCAACTGGTTACCGGTCGCCCCGAAATACGTCAGTGCAACACCACTGGCAGAGGCATATTGCTCCATACAGCCACGATTGCCGCAACCGCACAGCCTGCCATCAGACTCCACGATAATGTGACCGACTTCCATCGCCACGCCATGCTCTCCAGGGTACGGCGCCCCATCCGCAATCAGGCCGCCACCCACGCCAGTTCCAAGCCCGAGATAAACCAGCCCGTTGCCCGGCCTGCCGATCAGGTGATATTCGCCGTAAGCCGCCGCCAGCGCATCGTTTTCGATGATGACAGGACGATCCAGCTGTTGTTGTAGCGGCGTAGCCAGATCAATGTTGAGCAAACCCGGCAGGTTGGGCGATTGAGCCACCCGGCCAGACACAATGAAGCCTGGGAAACCAAGGCCGATGGCGGTGACCGTGGGATATTTCCGCAGCGCCGCCATCAGCACATCGGCGAGTGTCGTCTGAATCGCCTGCAAAGTCTGATCAGGTTCGTTGTCTTTGCACAAACCGGAAAAATCGGCAAAAACGCGCTGCTCGTCGATGACCTTTAGCCCATCAATCACCCCAACCCGCAGGTTGGTGCCGCCGACATCCACACCGATCAGCATAGACGCACCTAAATCACTTCCAGTTGAATATCCAAACCCTTGCCAATCATGCTCATCGGCCAGATGAGTTCCAGCGTCACGGCCTGCATGATCTTCTCAAAACCTGCCTCAGACTGCGACACGCTGAAATGCGGCCAAGTGTTGAGGATGCCCGGAACATTGCAGGAAAGCCTGAGGCCGCCGCCAAGCACTTCGTCTTCCAGCAGGATTTCCTTCATGGCATCCAGATGCAACGGTTGACCGAAGCCGCCGGGGATATCGTCACCAATACGGAAACGTCCCGCGGGGCCATCGCAGCTCGGCATGGCGAGGTTGATTTCAATACGGAAGATGCCACTGATTAGTTTTTCGAAACGATAGGCGACTTGCAGGCTGTGGTTCTTAAGCGAGATTTTCTTGCTCATGCCGATCCTGCCGGCAAGTGCCGCAAAACTGGCGGCCGCCGTCTTGCCACCGCTCGCCGGGCCGTAAGCGATAGGCTTGAAATTGGCACCCTCGCGCTCCGCCCAGAAATCGCGGAACAGCGTGCGGCCATAATCATCCGTAGCCAGGTCTGCGGCAATGATTTCATGCTTGGACACCATGCGCTCGTGCGGATTGGCGATGCCGTCGCCGCTACGTCCATGATCATGGACGGCATGCACCTTGCGGTGGTAATGCTCGGTCTGGCGCGCCAGCGAATCGCCGAAGTTGTGCGCCAGCTTGTAGACATCGAACTCGCATACGGAGGCCGAGCCATCCAGCTTGACCACAGCTTGCAGCGTCCCGTTTTGCAGGAACAGTTCGTCGTTGCCATCCAGATCGAGGTCCCCAAGACTGCGCGCCGGTCTCGGCTGCACCGCATCCAGCATGGCCTCCAGCCGCACGATGGCGTTGTAGATGGCGCGGCGCAGGTGTGGCAGGTACAAGCCGCCGAAGAGTCCGTGCCAGTAGGCATCGTTAGCCTGCGCCTCATACAGATCATGCAGCATGGCCGGGGTTTTGGCCTTTTCCGGCAGCGCATGATAACGGGTGGACAACGCCAGCATGCGCTTGTGCATCCAGTTGGACTCAGGAAAGCGCATGAAGAAATTGCGCCAGATACCGCCGCGCACGAACGGCTTGCTGGTATCCCAGCGGCCCACGCGCTTTTCGCGATCCACCATG
>DAIDAS010000231.1 GCA_027310505.1 bacterium | reverse complement strand
CCATATACGCGCTGAGGAGCCCCAAAGCCCAGCCAAGTACTTTCTTGACGTTATTCATGTGCTCCTCCGTTCAGAATGCTTTGCTCTGCGCCTTTGCCTTTTGCGTCACTTGTGCTTTCTTTTCAGCATCGATTTCGGCGCGCATTTGGCTGTTGGCGGATGAGTCTATGAAACTGAGGTAGGTTGTTGTGTCAGGCCAGCCACGTGAAACCTCGATTTGCATGCCTTGACCCATATTCCACTTCGCAGTCACTTGCCCAAGGCCGTAGTTGCCGCTCTGCGAAGAGGGGCGGCCGTACTTGGTTGCAACCATATTGATGACCTTTGCGACCAGTTGCGTGTCCATGAAGCCCGAGAACGTATATTCGGCATAGGCGAACTTGCCAGAGGCTGAGACATACCCCGCCTTAAACTCGGAAGCTCCTTCAAGGACTCCTTGAGCGTCATAGGTGTCCACCCAGTAGTTATTCTCCTCGCGGGTTGCCCGCAAGCCATTCTGTTTGAATACTTGACGCAGCTGATCGCGGGTGGCTCCCTTCAATGTTACGCCGAAAAGCTCCAGCGGTTTTTGATCTGCTGCGAGAGCCGGCAATGCTGAGAAGACGATGGCGGCAGCGGTTGCGGCAATAAACGACCTGCGTTGCATGTGATACCTCCCTGGTTGTGATGAGTGATGATGGCTAACGTAGAAGTGAGCGGCCTGCGCGGCTTTTCGCGCAGGTCCGCTCGACTGCCGGGTTGGGCATCGCCGTCACAGTGGCAGAGCGTCAAGCCACCGGATTGCTCTGCAAGAACTGCATCAGCGCCTGGAATTTGGATTGCGCGTGACCAGTTGGATCGACAATGCTGTAGCTGAAGTATTTCTCGATGTTGGCTGCCGTTATCTCGGTAGTGCGTGGGTTGTATGTCGTTCCATTGGTGCCACCTGCCATTTCCCCACCCTGGCGAATGAGCGCGATCATGGAGATGCCCTCTGCTGCTGCGGTGTTGCCGCTAGCGACAGCTTTGTCATACAGCGCTTTTTCCGCTGAATTGAGATGAGCAAAGGTGTTAACAAATCCCGCCGCCTTTTGCATGTAATCGATGTCGTCGGCGGTACGCGTGTTGTCTGGCTTGGCGGAGATTTCGGCAAGCTTCTTGTCGTTGGCGAAAAGAAAATCAGTGTCTTCCTGACTTCTATTCACTGGGCCATAGGCTCTGATCTCGGCAAGCCGTGCCTCGACCGACTTGTCGTTGTTCGGAGCAGTGGAGGACGATGAGGCGGCGAGCGCCTCTCGCGCTGCCTGGGAAATGCGGACGGTATCGGCAATATTTGCCGGCGATGCGGTCGGGGTGTCATTGACCGCCGTAATGGAGCCACCGATGATCGGCGTAATGGAGCCAGTTTGAAGAGGTAAAAACGGGCGATTTCGGGGGTTAAGAATTGGCTGATTTTACCTGTTTGGCAAGTGCCGATTGGCGGGCTGCGGGCGG
>DAIDAS010000188.1 GCA_027310505.1 bacterium | reverse complement strand
GCATGGAGTGTCGTGTCAAGTGGCAGGTAAGTGGATAAGGCAATGATGCCGGCCAGGCTGTCTGCATGACGCAACCCGGTATGCAGCGCAATGGCGCCCCCCTGCGAAAACCCCGCCAGCAGGATGCGATGCGGGGCGACTCCCCGCTGCCGCTCATGGGCGATGAGACTTTCTATGATCCGTTGTGATGCGCGAATGCCTGTCTCATCCTGCCTGGCGGCAATCTCGGTGGAGAGAATGTCGTACCAGGCTGGCATGCGGTAACCGACGTTGACCGTGATGGCCTGTAATGGCGCATGTGGCAGCACGAAGCGCACCGGCATCGGCAGCTCAAGCTCGCCGACGATCGGCGCAAAATCATGGCCGTCGGCGCCCAGCCCGTGCAGCCAGATGATGCTGGCGTCCGGTGCGTCCCCTGTGCTTATTTCCAATGATTCAACAGAGATGGTTCCCATGGGGCTATTGTGCCATGGGGAGTGGCAGCGGTGGCACCTTGCCCCCCTGTCAGATGATGGTTTTTGCGATATGCTTGGCAGAGTTGCGATCGGTCAGCGTTACAGTCTCTTGACTTGCAAAAACTTAGCCCGGAACGCAAACTTTACCAACTTTGATATAGAGCGTACCACTTGCTACCGCGGCAATTACCCCGTGTGAAGATTCAGCCGGCGCTGTTACGTTCAGAACCAGATAACGGAACCCATTCATGCAGGTCAGGATATTAGGATGCAGCGGCGGAATCGGTGGTGCATTGCGCACCACCAGCATGTTGCTGGATGACGATATCCTGATCGATGCCGGTACGGGGGTGGGAGACCTGTCGCTTGAAGATATGATCGCCATCGACCATATCTTTGTTACGCACTCCCATCTCGATCATGTTGCCTGTATTCCATTTCTGGTGGATACGGTGATTGGCATGCGCGAGAAGCATATTACCCTGCATGCCACGCGTGAAACCTGGCAGATACTCAAGGAACATATTTTCAATTAGAAAATATGGCCCGATTTCAGCGTGATCCCTGATGATGTCGATCCTTTTTTGCGATACAGCGAAATTCGCATTGGCGAGACCGTTACGCTGAAAGGCCGCAGCATTACGCCACTGCCAGCCAATCATGTCGTGCCGGCAGTCGGTTTCCAGCTGGACAGCGGTGCCGCCAGCCTGGTCTTCAGTGGTGATACCACCACGTGCGATGAGTTGTGGGAGGCTGTCAACAACATCGGAAACCTGAAATATCTCATTATCGAAACGGCATTCGGCAACAGCGAAATCAAGCTGGCACACCTTTCCATGCACCTATGCCCATCCATGTTGCTGGAAGAGCTTCACAAGCTGCAACATCCGGCTCAGGTTTACATTACGCATCTCAAACCTGGCGAGGGTGATGAAATCATGCATCAGATCGAGCGTGATGCGTCGGCATATAGCCCGTTGCCTTTAGAGCACTTTCAGGTTTTTGAATTTTAGAATTCCAAAGAAAGAATAGTTATGAGCTCAGTGGATAAATCCATCCTTGCGAATCTCGACCCGATTTCTTCGCTCTCGCCCAAGCGCCTGGCGGAGCTGACTGGCTTGTGTTTCGTAGAGAAAGTCAGCAAAGATCTCGATCCTTTCCGCATGAACGTGGACAAGAGCTCGCAGGCCCTTTATCTGCTAAAGGGGGAACTGGGGCTGAGCTTTGAAGATGGCAGCAAGCGCGTGTTGCGCGGCGGGTCGGAAGAAGCGCGGTATCCAGTCGCTGGGGAGGGGGGCAGGCTGAAGCATTCCTTGGCGTTGACCGATCTCGAGATTGTCCGCATCGACACGGATCTGCTGGATATCATGATGACCTGGGATCAACTGGCCGGCTATGAAAAATCCGTGCCCAAAGAAATCACCAGGACGCCGTCCGCCGAACCCGGGCGTGGCGCTGCCGACTGGATGCGCGAGACCAGCGCATTCGGCGCAGGCAAGTTGCAGTCCGGGGTGTTCAGCAAACTGCC
>DAIDAS010000180.1 GCA_027310505.1 bacterium | reverse complement strand
ATGATGACCAAGCCGTCTACGGTGATGTTCAATAAAGTCACGATCAAAAATGGCAAGCAGGCTGTGCAGATGTTCGGCCCGGCGCAACGCGGCGTTTCCATGGCGGTGATGGATTGCGTGGCTGACGGTACCATTCCTGCGAATGAAGCCGATGATGTATTTATTTGTGTGGGTGTGTTCATCGACCACAAGGCCGATATCGACGAACGCATCCAGGACTGGAATTACAAGGCTACGAAGCAGGCGATCAAGAGTGCGGTGGCGCGCGAGCCGCGGGCTGCCGATGTGGTCAGAAAATACAAGGATCCGATGAACGCGCATCCTTTCCAGGCCAAGTAATACATAAGGGAGTCTCCCTTACTGAAAGCCCGGGCGGTTGCCTGGGCTTTTTTATTGCGCCAGGTGTTTGGCGGTAATCTGGCCGTCGTGCAATGAACTGGCAAGCAATGCGCCAGCGGCGCCGATCTGCCTCAAATGATCCAGGTCGTCCGTGTTGCGGATACCGCCGGCGGCGATGATCTGTCGATTTCCGGCACGGTGTATCAATGCTTCGAGCAGGCTGGTATCAGGGCCTTCCTGGCTGCCAACACGTGCGAGCGTCATCGCAATCAGGCGTGTCGGCCAGTGCGATGTGTCGGAGAGTATTGCCGGCGAGCCGATAAATCCTTCTTTGTTGAAATCCAGTGATAGCAGTATCCGGACAGGATCGAGCGCGCGAACAAGGCTCTCATATTGCTGTCCGGATTGCAGTCCCTCGCTGCCTATCACTAGTTCGACAGGCAGGTCGTTCCATGCTTCAAGTTGCTGCGGATGTTGTAGCCCGGCATCGAGCCAGATGTGAAGTTGTGGGTAACGCTCGCGTATGGTGCCGATGATCGCGTGGTGATTCCCCGCGCCCTGAATGGCGTTCAGGTCGGCGATGTAGAGGGATTTGAACGGGTATAATTCGAGCAGGGCGTGAACGATCGCCAGCGGGTCGCTCCCGTTACAGAGGGTGGATTCGATTGGTCGATAGAGATGGCGTTCGCCGCGTTTTGCACGCACCACCTGACCATGCAATAGATCTATAACTGGAATGATTTCCACTTGAAAATTTTTGTCTTTGAATATGTGACGGGTGGGGGATTATATCGCGAGCCGTTACCCGCCTCGCTGGTTCGGGAGGGTGACTTGATGTTGCGGTCGCTTCTGGCGGATTTGTCCGAGATTCCAGGCGTCGTGACGCTAACTACCCGCGATAGCCGGCTGCCGGCGCTAGGCCTGCCGGTCGGGACCGTCCCTGTTTCTCCTGAATCTGATTTTCAGCAGAGTTGGCGGGAATGTATTGGGGTGGCCGATGCCGTCTGGCTGATTGCCCCGGAAACCGGCAGAGTGCTGGAAAATCTCAGTGAGATGGTCATCAGCGCGGGCAAGGTGTTGCTGGGTAGCTCACCTGAGGCAATCGCGGTGGCTGCCTCCAAATTTTCCACGAGTGCCGTGCTGGCTGAGCGTGGGGTACCTGTGGTTCGATCTTTCCGGCCCGAGGATTTGTCGATTGGGGATGGCATCTGGGTGGCAAAGCCGGATGATGGCGCAGGTTGTGAGGACACCCGCCGGTTTGCCAGTAAAGCGGCATTGATGGCTTGGCTGGGGCATGATGGGCGCATGTGCTCGCATATTGTTCAGCCATATCTGCCAGGAGAAACCGCCAGCCTTTCGATGTTGTGCCGGAATGGCCGGGCATGGCTGCTGGGTTGCAACCGTCAGGTGATCCGGTTGAAGCAGGATGCCTTCAGTTATCACGGTAGCGAGATCAACGGCATGGCGTGCTATTGGTCGGAATTCGGACGTATCGCACAGGATGTGGCATGCGCCGTTCCTGGTCTTGCAGGCTACGTCGGGGTTGACCTGATAGTGGCTAAAACAGGCCTTACCGTGCTGGAAATCAACCCGCGACTGACGACTTCGTATGTCGGTCTGCGGCGGGCCATGAGCTGCAATCCGGCGCGGTTGGCGCTGGACATGTTCTATAATGACACTTTCGAATTACCTCTGACGATGGCTCGCGACGTCGTGGAAATCTCCCTGGATGAATAGCGTAACCCTTGGTTGGGATTTGGGCGGCGCCCATGTGAAAGCCGTGCTGCTGGATGCCGATGGCGTGGCCGTACAGGCGGTGCAGACTCCATGCCCGTTGTGGCGCGGCATGGAGCATCTGGCGCTTGCGCTCGATGCAGTGATGGGCACACTTGGGCGGCCTGTCAGCCGCCATGCCGTGACCATGACAGGCGAACTGGCCGATATTTTCAGTAGCCGCGACGAAGGCGTGCAACAGCTCTCTGACGCCATGATCAACCGTTTCGGTGCTAGGCATGTGCGCATTTACGCGGGGCGTCACGGTTTTGTCTCGCAAGCGGATATTCCAACCTACCTCGCAGACATCGCCTCGGCCAACTGGCATGCCAGCGCTTCGTTTCTTGCCACGCAGATCGATCATGCGCTGCTAATGGATGTCGGCAGTACCACAAGCGATCTGGTGGTGCTGCATCAAGGCAGGGCGGCGGTATGCGCTTACAGCGATGCAGAGCGCATGCGCCATGATGAGCTGATCTATACCGGGGTGATCCGCACACCGGTGATGGCTGTTGCCCATCGCGTCCCATTCGATGGGGCCTGGCAGGGTGTCGCTGCCGAACATTTTGCCACCATGGCCGATGTGTATCGTCTGACGGGTGATTTGCCTGAGGGTTGCGACATGGCGGAAACCGCCGATGGTGCGGGAAAATCACTCGAAGAAAGCGCGCGTCGGCTGGCACGGATGGTCGGGCGGGATTTCTCTGATGCCAGCCTCAACCAGTGGCGCACGCTTGCGCTTGCCATCAAGTCCCGGCAGTTGCACAAGCTTGAAGCGGGCGTGGAGCGTGCTTTGTCGCGGGGGCTACTGCCTGAAGGGGCGCCTTTGCTGGGTGCCGGTGCCGGTCGCTTCGTGGTGAGTGAACTTGCGCGCAACATGGGGCGCGAATATCGGGATGTTTCCGAATGGGTGATGGCGTCGCCATCCGCGGCAGACTGGGCGGTGACTTGCCTGCCGGCCTATGCCGTTGCCCGTCTTGGCGTGAGTGGGCAGACATGGCAGCCCTGATCGCCGAACTTCCTTACTGTGAGGATAGCGCCGTCTTGTTCGCGCATATCGCCCATGAACCTTGGGCGGTTTTTCTTGATAGCGGCCATGGGCAGGGTGATGATGCGCGCTATGACATCATGGCGTGCGATCCCTTCATTACGCTGACGACACAAGACGCGCTGACCGAAATCTGCGAAAGGTCGGGCTCAAGTATTTCTGATGAGGATTCGTTTACGCTGCTGAAAGCCACCCTGCAACGTTACGCATGTGCGACGGTGGATGAGCTGCCTTTCAACGGCGGTGCGATCGGTTACTTCTCTTACGATCTGGCGCGCCGTCTCGAACAATTACCTGTTGTGGCCGAGGATGCCGAGCACATTCCGCAAATGGCCATCGGCCTCTACGACTGGGCGGTGGTGGTGGATCACGCTACGCGGCGCACCAGCCTGGTAGGGCAGGGGCATGATGCTAGGACGCGTGTCCGATGGGATCAGCTATGTGCCTTGTTCAGCACTGTGGGCGAGCCCTCATCCAGTGTTTTTCGCGTCATGTCGCCCGTGGTTTCAAACCTTGAGTTGTCTGATTACGCAGAGGCATTCCGGCGCGTACAGGGCTATATCCATGCCGGGGATTGTTATCAGGTCAATCTGGCGCAACGGTTTTGCGCGGCGGCCGAGGGTGATCCCTGGGTTGCCTACCGTCAATTGCGTCGCATTAGCCCGGCGCCTTTTTCCGCCTACCTCAATACGCCGTCAGCCTGGGTGCTTTCGGCTTCTCCCGAGCGTTTTTTGCAAGTGATGGACGGCCACGTGGAAACCAGGCCGATCAAGGGCACGCGACCGCGTGGGGCCGATCCGGCGCAGGATCAGGCTTATGCCGATGAACTGCGCACCAGCCTGAAAGACCGGGCGGAAAACCTGATGATCGTCGATCTGTTGCGCAATGATATCGGCAAGAATTGCGCGGTTGGTTCGGTGAAGGCCGAGCGTCTGTTTGAACTGGAAAGCTTTGCCAATGTGCATCATCTGGTGAGCACGGTGACCGGCACTCTGGCGGAAGGCCATGATGCCATTGATTTGCTGCGTGGCTGCTTTCCCGGTGGATCCATTACCGGCGCACCCAAGCTGCGGGCGATGGAGATCATCGAAGAGCTGGAACCGCATCGACGGGGCGTTTATTGTGGCGCTATCGGCTACATCGGCTTCGACGGCAACATGGATACCAATATCGCGATTCGTACGGCGATATTCTCCGAAGGCAAGATTCGCTTCTGGGCCGGGGGTGGCATCGTGGCAGACTCCGAAATGGAGAAGGAGTATCGCGAGACGTGGGACAAGGCTGCCAACATGCTGCAGTTGATGGAGCATTTTCATGTGGGTGGTTAAACTGGGGGGTAGTCTGCTGGGGAAGCCCGAACTCAAGGCATGGCTGTCGTTGCTGGCGCGCCAGAGCGATGGCCGCATCGTGATTGTGCCGGGCGGCGGCGTGTTTGCCGATGCCGTACGCAATGCGCAGCCGGTGGGCGGCTATGACGATGCCACGGCGCATCATATGGCGCTGCTGGCCATGGAACAATACGGTCTGGTGATGAAATCGCTGCAGCCTGAGCTGGCGATGGCGTCCTCGGAACTGGAAATCGCCGAACGTTCCTGGCAGCACCGGGCCATTGTCTGGATGCCCAGCCGCATGGTGCTGGCGGACGAGGCGATTCCGATGAACTGGGATGTGACCTCGGATAGCCTAGCCGCCTGGCTGGCTGGCAAGATCGGTGCCGATCGCCTGGTGCTGGTCAAGCACGCCGAGTGTGCTGAACAGCCCTTGCCGATCCTGCGACTTGTCGAAGAAGGGGTGCTTGATACGCGCTTTGCGGAATTTGCCGCATCCCTGGCTTGTCCAATCCACGTAATCGATAAATCCGGCAGCGCCGGGTTTTCTGCAGCCTTAGCCGGTGGTCCGGCACCTGCGCGTGCGTTCTGAGGTGAATATCATGGAAAAACAAGCGAAAGAACGGGTCTACAGCGAACAGGAAGTCGCTGAAAAACTGGCCGCCGAACTACCTTACTGGTACTACGAAGACGGCTGGATTCGGCGCAAATACAAAACCAGCGGCTGGAAAGGCACGCTGATGGTGGTCAATACGGTCGGCCATCTGGCCGAGGCCGCGTGGCACCATCCTGACTTGACCGTCTCTTATGCCTTCGTCATCGTCAAGCTCGTGACGCATACCGCCAAGGGCATCACCGACAAGGATTTTTCGCTGGCAAAAAAGATCGAGGAAGTCATTCAGTGGCAGCCAGGCCGCGAAGGGGGAGCGCTGGAGGGCACGCCGAACGACGATCCGCGTTTCAAGTACCTGAAATACGATTAGTTGCCGGATATTGGAAATGGCGGACGCTGCTTGATGGGGTAGGCGGCGCAGAATAAACGCCTGCAAATGCACCGGTGTGGTCATTTGCAGGCTCATTGCACTTATTTTGCTTGCCCTGAAGCGCTGCCAGGCGCAGTCACGGAGCGGAAATAATCATCCAGTTCGTTGGCCGAGGGCCTGAGCGGCGGCGGGATGGATACTCTTCCAAACTCCAGCACCATCTTCGGGGGGTACCCGTTCAGATATGCCACAATGCAGGTCTTGATGCAGGTGAAGACCTGCTCCTCTTCTTCGGCAAGATTATGTAATAGCCTGGAAGCCGGCCCAAGAAATCCGTAAGCCAGCAGAATCCCGAGAAAAGTGCCTACCAGGGCGGCAGCAATCTTGTGCCCCAGGACGTCAGGAGGGCCACCCACGGCGGCCATCGTGATCACCACCCCCATGACGGCGGCGACAATCCCGAAAGCGGGCAGTGCTTCTGCGAGGTGGGTGATGGCTTCGGCCGGTGTCCTGGATGTCTGATTCGACGTTTCGATATCGACATCCATCATGTTTTCCAATTCGTAACTGTTCATGTTTCCGGTCAGGATGATGCGGAAATAATCGCAGATGAATTCCGTAACGCGCGCGTTGACTGCAATGGACGGATGTTGCGAAAAAATCGCGCTTTCCGTCGGGCTTTCGACATCCGACTCAATGGTCATCAGACCATCCTTGCGGATCTTGAGCAGCAGGGAATAAAGCAGCGAAAGCACTTCCTTGTAGGTTTCCTTGCCGTAGATCGAGCCCTTGAGCATGCGAGCGATCGAGATGACGCATTGCTTGAGCACATGCATGGGGTTGGACACGATGAATACGCCAAGCGCGGCCCCGGCGATAATGACTAATTCCGCTGGCTGGATGAGTGCGGCGACGTGACCGCCTTCCATGGTGAAGCCACCAAGCACACAGCCTATGACGATCAAAAATCCCAAGAAAAGATTCATATGCGCACCAGATTTGATGGGCGCATGTCGGTATGGACCGCTGGGGGTGATGTGCTCTGCCTCTCCCCGAGGTTAAGCACGGATTGTCTGAACGGATTGTTGCAGACTGAACCTTGGCGGTCCCGCTATCATGGAGGCTTGCCTCTTTAGACCGTGGACTTTGCGCCCTTACCTTTCGGCAAGTTTGCCCTTATCAATGGTGGGTGATTCTATCCGCGATCCTCAAGATGTCAACAGAATTCTCATAACCCATTTTTGCCAAAAGCGACTGAAAAATGAATTTTTTCGTGTTGTGCGGCCGATTTGCAGGTATCACTCCTGGGTTCTTTTCTCGAACCTTCCGAAATGCAGCATGATGGTGGGGAGTATCAGCAGGTTGAGGATGGTCGACGTGACCAAGCCGCCGACAATAATGGTTGCCATCGGCCCTTCGATTTCGCGCCCGGGCTGGCCGCTGCCAGCAGCAAGCGGCAACAGGCCGAGCGCAGTGACCAGCGCTGTCATCAGAATGGATGGCAGACGCTCTGATGCGCCGCGGATGGCAGTTTCCAGACTCCAGACCATATGCTCCTCATCCACCAGATGCTGATAATGCGACACCAGCATGATGGAGTTGCGCAGGGTAATGCCAAACAGCGTCACGAAGCCGACCAGCGAGCCCAGCGAGATCCATCCGCCCGTGAACATCGCTGCCAGTACGCCGCCGATCAGGGCGAACGGCAGGTTGGCAAAGGTGAGCAGCAGGTTGCGCAGCCGCCCGAAGGCAATATACAGCATGAGGAAGATACCGACGCCGGCGAGCAGGGAGTGCACGACCAGGTCTTCACGCGATTTTGCCTGCGCCTCGGCTTCGCCGGTAAAAGTAGGGTAGTTGCCAGGCGAGAAACGGACTTCCGTTGCCACCCGTTTTTTCATCTCCCGGGCAAAACTTTCAATGTCGCGATTGACCACGTTGCAGGTCACGGTCTGAATGCGCTTGGCGCCGGCATGCAGAATCTTGGAGCGTCCGTTTTCCTGGTCGATGTCGGCCAGTTCCCGCAGGCGAACAATCTTGCCATCCGGGTTTTTTAGCGGCAGATCGCCGATTTCGCGCAGATCGTCGCGCGCTGCCCTGGTGAACATCACGTTGACGCTGATCACACGGTTGCCCTGATAAACCTGTGCCGCCTGGACGCCTTCAAATGCGGCCTGGATGTTTTCCAGCACGTCCAGTGGCTGCATCCCCCACAGCGCCAGCCGTTCCGGGCGCAGGCGGATGCTGAGCTTGGGCGTGCCCGGCGGCGACTGTACCTGTACGTCAGAGACGCCGGAAATGCTGCCCAGTATCTCCGCGACGGCATGGGCATCGCGATCCAGCGCGTCCAGATCCTGTCCGTGGATGTTGACTACCATGGCGGCGGTAAAGCCGGAGATGGTTTCTTCGATACGCTCGGTCAGAAAGGTGTTGATGGCGAAATTGACGCCAGGAAAGCTCCGGTCGCCATCTCCCGCCAATGTTTCGCGAATCTGGTGCAGGATGCGGTTTTGCTCTTCGCCCGACAGGGATCCGATCTCCACTTCAAACTCGCTGTAATGCGTGCCAAAGGTGTCGGCGCCGTTCTGCGCGCGTCCCACCCATTGCGAGACCGATTTCACGCCCTTGATGGCGCTGACTGCCTGAGCCACTCGCTCGCCGATACGTAGCGATTCCTGTTCCGAGGTGCCGGGCACCGCCGTCATGTGCAGGATGTAATGGCCTTCGTGCAGATTGGGGATGAACTGGCTCTTGAAGAGCGGCAGGATACCAATCCCCAGCGAGATGATCACCAGTGCCAGCGTGACTGTGGTGCGATAGTGACCTTCGATTTTGCGCAGCAGGCGTTCATAGCCCCGCTTGATGAGGCGAATCAGGGGCGGGTCTTCGCTTTCGAGCTTGGCGCGGGCAAATAGCAGGTAGCACAAGGCGGGAGTGAGCGTCAGTGCTACCGCCAGGGAAGCCAGGATTGCGCTGATGTAGGCATAACCGAGCGGGGCAAACAGCTTGCCGGCGACTCCGGAGAGCGTGAGTAGCGGCATGAACACCATGGCGACAATGATGGTGGCGTACACGACCGAGCTTCGCACTTCCATCGAGGCATCAAAGACCACCAGATGCGCCGGGCGCGGGTTTTCCAGCAAGCGGTTTTCGCGCAGCCGGCGAAAAATGTTTTCGGTGTCGATGATGGCATCATCCACTACCTCGCCCAAGGCAATGGCCAAGCCGCCCAACACCATGATGTTGAGGCCGATGCCGAAATAGCCCAGCACGATAATCGCAGTCAACAGCGACAGCGGAATGGCAGTAGCGAAATAAATGCCGTGCGCACGTTGAACAGGAACAGGAACAGCACCGCCACGACCAGTACCGAACCGATCAGAATGTCAGTCTTGACGCCGTCGATGGCGGTTTCGATAAAGTTGGCGGGGCGGAACAGGCGCGGGTAGAGCTTGACCCGTTCGGCCGCGAGCGACGGCTCAAGTTCATGCATGGCTTTTTCGACGGCATCCGTCACGGCCTTGGTGTTGGCACCAAGCTGCCCCTGCACCGAGAGATAGACCCCGGGTTTGCCGTTGATGGCCGATGCGCTGATGGAAGGTGCCGGGCCCTCGGCCACCTTGCCGATATCACCGATGCGCAC
>DAIDAS010000149.1 GCA_027310505.1 bacterium | reverse complement strand
TCGTGGAACGCCTTTCGCATTTCGCACACTCACATCTGCAGTTCATGCTGGAACACGGCCAGACTACCCGCCTGATTTTGCGCGAGTTGCTTAAAAATGGCCCGGAACACGGCCGCGAACTGGCCGAGCAGGTGTTTGGTCAAAGCTTCGCACGGCTGGTAGAAATGATCCGCGAAGGCCAAGTAAACGGTGAACTTCGTCCCGAAATCGATCCGGCCTCCATCGCGGTGATGCTGATCGGAATGAACGTATATTTTTTCGAGGCGCGCGAGGTATTGCGCCACTATCCGGATGTCGATTTTGCCGACGCCCCGGAACGATACAGCCAGAAAATGCTGCAGCTGATGCTGAACGGCATCCTGCCCACCCCCCAGGAAACACAATAATGAATGCCAAACTCGCCCTGCCAGCCATCATTCTGGCGCTCATGCTCCCCGCCTGCGCCAAAAAAGAAGAAGACAAATCCAAACCGATAACGCCGCCAGCCACGCTGGTCACGGTGACCCAGGCAGAGAGCCGGAAACTGGAAATCTTCGAGCAAACCATCGGCAGCATGGAGAGCCTGATCGACCCCGGCATCGGCGCCGAAGTCGCGGCCAAGGTACTCCAGGTGCTGGCGCATGCGGGCCAGGATGTGAAAAAAGGGCAGCTGATCGCAGTACTCGATGCGACCGACTACACCCTGCAAAAGCGTGAAGCACTGGCAGAAGTGGCACGCATCGAAGCGTTGCTCTCCAACCAGGCGCGGGTGGTGGATCGTAACCAGCGTCTGGTGCAGAAAAATTTTATTTCGCAAAATGCACTGGAAGATGCCTCCACCCAGCAGAACGCACTGCGCGAACAGTTGGAAGCAGCGCGCGCGCGCGTCGCCTCGATCGACCATAACAGCGCCAAGACCCGCGTACTCTCACCCATCGACGGCCGCGTGGAGAAGCAGATCGCCTCCCCCGGCGACTTCGTGAAACAGGGTGACTCCCTGTTCCAGATCATCGGGACGCAACGCCTGAGGGCGCACCTGCCGTTCCCGGAAAGCGTTGCCGCCAAACTGCATCCAGGCCAGACCGTGCGCCTCACCACGCCGACGGTGCCGGACAAGGTGTTCAACACAACCATCAAGGAAATCAAGCCGCTGGTCGGCACCAACCGTGCCGTCGATGTGATCGCGGACGTAGTGGACCAGACCGGCTGGCAGGGTGGTGCCAGCGTAAACGGCGCAGTGATCTTGGGTGAACACGCCGAAGCGGTGGTGGTGCCCGAAGCCAGCGTGGTGCTGCGCCCCGCGGGCGAGGTGGTATATGTCATCAAGGACAAGGCCGCCCAGCAACGCATGGTCAGAACCGGTCTTCGCCAGCAGGGTGTGGTAGAAATTACCGAAGGCCTGGCTGCCGGTGAAACAGTTGCCGTGGACGGCGCCAGTTACCTGACCGACAAGGCTGCGGTGAACGTGCAGCAAGGCAACGCCAAATGACCTTGCCAGAACTCTCGATCAAACGTCACGTCCTTGCCTGGATGCTATCCGGCGTGCTGGTGCTGTTTGGCATCATCAGCTATCAGCGCATCGGCGTGGACCGCTTCCCTTACATCGAGTTTCCGGTGATTTCCGTCACCACCACGGAAAAGGGCGCCAACCCTGAAATCATCGATGCCAGCATCACCAACATCATCGAAACCTCGGTCAACAGCGTGCCGGGCATCGAACATATCCAGTCCAGTTCCAGCCCGGGCGTTTCGGTGGTCACCATCACCTTCAGCCTGGACAAACGCATCGATGTCGCCTTCAACGAAGTGCAGGCCAAGGTCAACCAGGTACTGCGCCGCCTGCCTGACGATGCCGATCCGCCGGTCGTGGCAAAGCAGGATACCGGCGCCAGCCCGATCATGTGGATGGCGTTGCGCGGCGACCGCACCCAGCAGCAACTCAACCAGTATGCGCTGAACGTGCTGAAAAAGCGGCTGGAAACCATCAATGGCGTCGGCGAAGTCCGCCTGGGCGGGCGACGCGACCGCACCATCCGCGTCAACCTGCTGCCTGAACGCATGGCGGCACTGGGCGTCACCGCACAGGACTTGCAGGCCGCTTTCCAGCGCGAACACGTGCAGCTGCCAGGCGGCTTTATGGTCGGCCAGAAGAGCGAATACCTGTTCAAGCTGGACATGGAGTTCCACAAGCTCCCCGACCTCGCCACCATGATCATCAGCGACAAGGATGGCGCTGCCGTCCGACTGAGGGATGTCGCGGAACTCGAAGATGGCCTTGGGGATTACCGCCAGCTGGCCCACTTCAATGGTGAACGCACCGTCGGTATCGGCATCGTCAAGATCGCCAACGCCAACACCGTGGCGATCATCGACGAGGTCAAGCGCCGGCTGGACAGCGAAATCCGTCCGCAACTGCCGCCGGGCATGAGCATCGAGATTGCGTCCAACGACGCGCTCTACATCCAGGAACTGATCAATGCCCTGCTGGAACACCTGGTGGCAGGTACGCTGCTGGCGGCGGCGATCGTCTGGCTGTTCCTGCGCTCGGTGCGTTCGACCATCATCATTGCCATCGCCATTCCGGTTTCGTTGCTGGGCGCGGTTGCAGTGATGTATTTCAGCGGCTTCACCTTCAACGTCATGACCCTGCTTGCCTTGCTGCTGCTGATCGGCGTGGTGGTGGACGATGCGATCGTGGTACTGGAAAACATCTTCCGCCACCGGGAAACGATCGACAAGGATCCAGTCAACGCCGCGCTGAACGGCAGCAAGGAGGTGGTATTTGCAGTATTGGCCGCCACCCTGTCGCTGGTATCCATTTTCGCGCCGGTGATCTTCATGAGCGGCATCATCGGCCAGTTCTTCAAATCGTTCGCGGTCGTGGTGACGTTCGGCGTACTGGTTTCCCTGTTCGTCTCGCTCACGCTTACGCCCATGCTGTGCTCCCGCCACCTCGTGGTCAGCGAGAAGCATGGCCGTTTCTATTACGCTCTGGATGCGTTTTTCCACGGCATGGACGAGATTTATCGCAAGCTCTTGAAGCTGGCGCTCGGCCATCGCTGGAAAGTGGTGGTCATCACGCTGCTTACCGTCGCATCGAGCACGTGGTTCTTCCAGGCCGTCAATAAGGAATTCATCCCGGAAGAAGATGAAGGCCGCTTCATGGTCTACCTCAAGACGCCGCTCGGCTCCAGCGTCGATTACACCAACTCGCGCCTGGTGCAGGTTGAGAAAATCCTCGGCCAGCACCCTGAAATCGTCACCTACTTTACCGGCATCGGTATCGGGCAATCCGGTCAGGTCAATCAGGGCTTCGCCTACGTGCGCATGCAGGACCGCGACAAACGCAGCATCCGTCAGCAGGAGACTCTCAAAAAACTGCGCGTCGAGTTTGCCCAGATTCCTGGCGTACGCGCATTCCCGGCACCGGTGCCCATCGTCGCCGGTCAACGCGGCGATCCGCTGCAGTTTAATGTTTCCGGCCCCAACCTGTCGCAGGTAGGCACACTCGCCAAACAATTGCAGCAGAAGCTTTCCACTACGTCCGGGATGGGCAAGGTCGACCTCGACATGCAGCTCGACCTGCCTCAACTGGTCATGAACGTGGACCGCACGCGCGCTGCGGATCTTGGACTTTCTGCGCAGGATGTCGCCTTTGCGCTCAACATGCTCACCGGCGGCATTGATATCGCCAAATACAACGACGAGCCAGGTGATGGGGAACGGTACGACATCCGTATCAAGGCCAAGGATGGCACCTTCAACCAGCCTGCCGACCTGACCAAGATCTACCTGCGCAACCGCGACGGCAGCATGGTACGGCTGGATACCGTGGCCACCTTCAAGCCAGTGCTGGGGGCCGCCATCATCGGCCGCTTCGACCTGCAATATGCAGCGAATTTTTACGGAACCCCCTCCATTTCCCTTGGAGAAGCGGTGACCAAGGTCCGGGAAACGGCAGCGCCGCTGCTGCCCCCCGGCTATGCGGTCAAATTTGTCGGCCAGGCAGAGGAGTTCGGCAAGACTTCCAAATATATGGCGTTCGCGTTCGTCATGGCCATGATCCTGCTTTACATGGTACTCGCCAGCCAGTTCAATTCGTTCCTGCAGCCGCTCATCATCATGCTGGCACAACCGCTCGCCATCATCGGCGGCGTGCTGGCGTTGTGGCTGACCGGGCACACCCTCAACATCTTCTCCATGATCGGGCTGGTATTGCTGATCGGGTTGGTGGCCAAAAACTCCATCCTGCTGGTTGACCTCACCAACCAGCGCCGCGCCGACGGTATGGGGATCGACGACGCCCTGCAGGATGCCTGCCCCATTCGGATGAGGCCGGTGCTGATGACCTCGCTCACCATCATCCTTGCGCTTCTGCCCGCAGCGCTGGGGATTGGAGCAGGTGCCGAGACCAACGGCCCGCTGTCGGTGGCAGTGATCGGCGGCATGATCACTTCCACGCTGCTGACGCTGGTCGTAGTGCCGGCTGTGTATTCGCTGGCCATGCATGGCGTTGAGCACTGGCATCACCGGCTGGCAGCGCGTGCTGCCAGCTGATCACTTTCTGCCAGGCTTCATCGTGATGGCGAGCACTCCTGCCATCACGAGCGCCGTGCCTGCCAGTTGCAGCGCACTCACGCCCTCCCCCAGAAACACATAAGCCAGGAAAATGGTGGAAACCGGCCCGATCGTGCCGACCAGCGCCGCCCGGCTGCTGCCGATACGATGGATTCCGGCACTGAGCAGAAACGAAGGCAACACCGTCGCCACCACCGCCATCAACAGGGCGATGCCATACACATTGATCGGCAACCGCGTCAGCTCAGCCTGGTGCGGAAGAGCCATGTAATGCGCCGTCGCGGTCACGCTGGCAACCAGCATGGTGCAGGCGGTAAACGACAACACTCCCAGCTTCGGAATCAGCTTGCCGCTCGCAACCAGATACCCTGCATACGTCAGGGCACTGGCAAAAATCAGCGCGGCTCCCAGCATGATCTGTGGCGTCAGCTGCCCCACGGCCACCACATCTCCGCCAGCCGCCACGGCGACCCCGGTATAGCACAGCATCAACGCGAGCACCTCCTGCCGGCCGATGGCGCGGCCGAACACCATGGCGGAGATCAACACCACCATGGTGGGATAAAGAAACAGGATGATCCGCTCCAGCCCGGCTGACACATAAGCCAGCCCGGCGAAATCGAACCACATCGGCAGATAGCCTCCGGCCGCACCCAACAAAACGAGGGCCAGGATATCGCGACGTTCCAGGTGTTCCACCTTGCCGGCAAAGAACAGCCATGCCGCGGTAACCAAGTAGAACGGTGCGGAAAAAGCCATGCGCAGCACCAGCAAGGTTTCCACATCGACATCATAGGCATAGGCGATTGACCATCACCGCCTTGGATGAAAATGCGACCGCCGACAGCAGCACGAAAGCTGCCCCAACGATGGACTGCGTGGTTTGTTGCGTTTGAGTCGTTGCCATATCGGGCCTCTCTAGGCGGGCCCGACAGCGGAATGGGGGGAGTTCAGAAGTAACCGCAGCGGAACCCGCGGTTACTGTGGAAAATCAGGACGAACGACAGCAACCGCAAGATGTGGCGACTCGCCACAGGGCTTTGCGGGCTAGTACAGCTGCTTGAATGTATTGGGTATTCGTCATGAAGGACGCACTCTACTCGCAATGACGCGCCACCGTCAAGCGGCCGCCCTGACCAGCTTTTGCACGACCAGGCTGCCCACCATGTCGCCTTCCACATTGACCGCCGTACGGAACGCATCCAGCACGCGATCGATCGGCAGCAGAATGGCGATGGCTTCCGCCGGCAGCCCTACCGATTGCAGCACCATCACCATGGTCACCATGCCGGCACTGGGGATGCCCGGGGCGCCAATAGCCCCCAGCATGGCGGTAAAGAATACGATCAGCTGCTGCATCAGGTTGAGGTCGATGCCCGCAAGATTGGCCACGAACAGTGCCGCCGCCGCTTCGTAAAGCGCCGTGCCATCCATGTTGATGGTGGCACCCAATGGCACGACGAAACCGGCAATTTCCGGCTTCACATGCAGATGTTGCTCAACGCAACGCAGGGTGACCGGCAGTGTGGCCGAACTGGAACTGGTCGCAAATGCCGTCACCAGCGCCTCGCGCGCGCCTCGCCAGAATTTGAGCGGCGTCACCCCGGTGACCAGATACAGAATGAGCGGCAGCAGAACCGCCCCATGCAGCAGCGTCGTGCCGATGATCACGACAACAAACTTGCCCAGCGTCGCAAGCAGAGCCGCGTCTTGCGTGGCAACAAGCTTTACCAGCAACGCCATGATGCCGAGCGGTGCCAGCCGCATGATCCAGCCAACGATGCGTAGCGTCAGTTCCAACCCCTCCTGCAACAGGGCGAGGATGTTGCGGTACCGCTCGCCACCGGCCACCAGCGCGATGCCGACGAACAGCGCAAAAATGACGATAGCCAGCACGTTACCCTGCGCCAATGCCGCAAACGGGTTGACGAACAGCCCATGCAGAAAACCTTGGGCGAACTCGCCCAGCGTCATTTGTTTGGCTTCAAAATTTTGCATGGCATCGTGGAACAACGCCAGATTCAACCCCTTGCCCGGCTCGAACCAGTTGATCGCCGTCAGGCCCAGCACAATGGCAACCGCCATCGAGAACACGAAGAAGCCCAGCGTCGCCAGCCAAACGCGGTGCATCTGCCGATGCGCACGCAGATTGGCGACACCCACGGCAATCGAAGTGAACACCAGCGGCACCAAAATCATTTTCAGCAGATCAATGAAAACGGTGCCAATCAGCCCAGCGGCATAGAGACCATGTTGCGTGGCCGCTGAAGACGGCCCCATGCCGGCCAGCCACAGCCCCATGCCGACCCCGGACAGCGCGCCCAGCAGGATTTGCATGTTAAGCGATGGCAGCTTCATGGCGCTGGGCGATTACTCGGCAGCCTTGGCAGATTTTTTCGGCCTGGGAGCGGCTTTCGGTTTGGCGGCAGCCGTTGGTGTGGCCTTGGCCGCAGGCTTGGCCTTGGCTGCCGCCTTGGGTTTAGCTGCCCGAGCCGGTTTCTTTACTGCAACCGGCTCGGCTTCCTCGACCTCGACGACCGTTTCGGTCGGCTCCGGCATCTCGACCGGTTCAGGTTTATCGCCGGCGGCCAGACGCTCGAATGCCGCAGCGAAGAAGCCATCCGTGCCATGCACATGCGGCAGCATCTTGAGGGTGGTGCGGGTATCAAGTTCGACTTTTTGCTGGGCGAGGATTTCAGCGGCATTGAGCGGCTTGAATTCCGGATGTTGTGCCAGAAACGCCTCGACGATGGCTTCGTTTTCTTCGCGCAACAGGCTGCAAGTGGCATAGACCAGCCGACCGCCGGATTTGACCAGCTTGGCGGCCGCCTCAAGGATCCTGGCCTGCTTGATGCTCAACTCGACGATATCCATTTCGGTCTGGCGCCATTTCAGGTCGGGGTTGCGGCGCAGGGTGCCGAGACCGCTGCATGGCGCATCGACCAGCACCCGGTCAAACTTCTGCGCCAACCGCTTGAGTTTCTGGTCGCGTTCGTTGACGATCAGTTGTGGGTGAATGTTGGAAAGACCTGAACGTGCCAATCGCGGCCTGAGGTTGGACAGGCGCTTCTGCGCCACATCGAAAGCGTAAAGGCGGCCGCTGTTGTGCATCATGGCCCCCAGCGCCAACGTCTTGCCCCCGGCACCGGCGCAGAAATCAGCCACCATCTCGCCGCGGCGCGGCGCCAACAGCAGGGCCAGCAACTGGCTGCCTTCGTCTTGCACCTCGATCACGCCCTTGGTAAACAGCACATGCTTGTTGAGGGCGATTTTCTCTTTCAGGCGCACGCCATCCGGCGAATAAGGGGTCGCTGCCGCCGCAATGCCTTCTTTTGCGAACAGTGCCAACACCGCTTCGCGCTGGCCGTTGAGCCGGTTCACGCGCAAATCCAGCGGTGCGGAAAGATGCAGGCTGCGCGCCAACGCCAGCGCCTCGGCCTCGCCATATTGCGTCACCAGTTTATCCCACAGCCAATCCGGCACATCGGCCTGCACCGCCAGCGGAAGGTTTTCGGTGGATTTGGCCTTGATGGCATGCGCCCATTCAGTTTGCTGTTTGTTCAACAGCGGCCCAAGGTCGCGCAGGCTGACCCCCTGCACCCTCAGCAGCACGGCCAGGAGCAGGCGGCGGGCATCGGCGCCATCGGCCAGATACTCCAGCAATCGCTTGCGCCGGATCACCTGATACACAGTTTCGGCGATAAAAGCCCGATCCTTCATGCCCAGCTTGGGGTTTTCGCGAAAGTAGGCACTCAGTTTCGCATCGGCAGGGCCGTGAGGCGCAAGCACGGTCGCGAGAGCCGAAGCGGACTGACGCAGGAGATTTTCATTGAATTGTGTCATTTATTCTGTCTGCAGGCGCGTCGCAATCCGCTCCGTCACCGTGCCATCCTTTTCTGTTTTGCTGATTTTGACGGGCAAGTAATGATAATCGGCTGCCAGCCATATTTCCGTTTTTTCGTCGCCGTCACTGTTACTCTTGCCGATGCGCAGCGTGCGCAACAGGCCCATGTTGGTTGTCAGCGTTTCTTCGCCTTCAAATCCGTAATTATAAACCTTGAGTTTTTTGCCGTTGGTCACGGCCAGTTGCATATCCTGCAACGGCGGCACGAACATGAACTGGTACATGAAGCTCATCAGGTCTTGGGTGCCTTCCCGCAATTCGACCGTCTGGCGTCGGCTGCCAACTTCCATCGCCAGCGTCTTGCCCTGCCAGTCGAAGGTCGCTTTCTGCGCCTTGTCAGCATTCCTGCCGTATTGATACAGGTAGCTGGATGGCCTCAAACCTCGTTCGGTGACCGTACCCTCACTACGCTGCACCAGATCGGACAAAGCCAGCGAAAGCAGCCCTTTTGGTTCGGCAATGCTGCTCAAACTATAACTTCCATCCTCCGTCGCCTGATAACTGTGACGCTCGATCGCCGCCACGCCACCTTTGCGCAGCACCTGATAGTCGATCTCCACATGGCGCGGCGGCACGGGCCTAGGCTCCTCCACCGACGGCGGTGAAGCGGGAGTTTCTTCTGGCACAGCCGGTGCCGATGTAACCGGAGCAACAGGCTCCGCGGCGGCAACCGGCACCTCTGGGACCGCATTTGACTGCGCAGGCTGCGGTATCGGTGGCGCCGGTTTTTCCGCAACCGGCTGCTTAGCTGGCTGCGGCCTGCGAACCGGCGTGGGTGGAACAGGGCGAGGCAGAACCTCTGGTTTGGGAGCCGGTAGCGGCACCAGCTCTACTTTTATCAGGCTGACGTCGGCCCGATCATCGCTGGGGAGCAAGCTTCCAAGCCCCCCAGCCAGCCACGCATGCACCAGGAGAGACAGCAGCAGCGCCAGCAGCAGCCTGCGGCCAGGGCCACCCTGAAACCAGTGCACGCTATTCGACATGCAAGCTGGTCAGTACCTGCTCGACTTTGGCGCCATTCTCGTCCTGCATTACGATGCGTACGGGGATATGGTTGGCCTCGGCGCCGAGCCACAATTCCTTCTCCTCACCGCCGCCATCCTTGGCATTGACCAAGTGCACCGCCTTGAATTTTCCGGCAGCGCTTTCCACGACCACATCGCGTTCGGCGACACGGTAATGATAAGTGCGCAACTTCTTGCCGGTAGTCACCGGCAGCACCACTTCCTCAGCCTTGGGTGGGACAAACATGAACTGGTAGGCAAAGCTCAGCAGATCCTGCGTGCCATCCTCGAGCGGAGCGGCACTGGCTTGCCCCTTGGCCTTCATGGCAATAGTCTTGGCAGCCCAGTCGAAATCGGCGCTCACCGCCTTTTTGGCATTGTCTCCCTGTTGCTGTTCGAAGTGGCTGGGACGCAGCCCCTCGGCCGTCACCTCGCCTTCGCTCGACAGACGACGCTTGCCGAACAGGCCATACACGCCGATGCCTTCGGTCACGCTTTCAAGCTTGTAATGCCCGCTTTCCTGGCGGAAGGTTTCGGTGATATTGGCGAACGGCTGGCCATTGCGGGTGGCGTGGTAAACCGCCGTCAGCTGCTTGGGGGCGGCTTGGGCGGCGATGGCGGCAAACAATAAAGCGGATAACAACAAACGTCGCATATTCATTCCTCCTCGCCGCTTAACGCACCAGCCCAGCCAGTGGTTGAACATCAAACCACAACAGTCTGATGTTCACCTTCGGCGCGCGTACGAATTGCCCCGATGCGCCAGACCTGCTCGCCCTCGGCGGCCAGCAGGGTTTGCGCACGATCCGCATCTGCCGCAGAAACAATGACCGCCATGCCGATACCGCAGTTGAAGGTGCGCAGCATTTCGTCGTCAGCCACGTTGCCTTGCTGCTGCAGCCAGCCGAACAGCGGCGGCATGGCCCAGCTGCCGCGCTTCAGTTCTGCGGTGAGATGTTCCGGCAGCACGCGCGGAATGTTCTCGGTCAGGCCGCCGCCGGTAATATGCGCCATGCCCTTGACCGGCAACGTTGCCATCAGCTTGAGCAGCGGCTTCACATACAGGCGCGTCGGCGCCATCACCACGTCGCGGAACGGCTTGCCGTGAAAATCGCTATCCATGTCGATGCCGGACAAGTCGATCAGCTTGCGGATCAGCGAGTAGCCGTTGGAATGGGCACCGCTGGATGCCAGCCCCAGCACCACATCGCCCTCGGCAATGGTAGATCCGTTGATGATGGCGTCCTTTTCCACCACGCCAACAGCAAAACCGGCCAGATCGTATTCGCCGGCCGGATACATGCCCGGCATTTCGGCGGTTTCGCCCCCTACCAGCGCACAACCGGATTGTTCGCAGCCTTCGGCGATGCCCTTGATCACCTGTCCGGCGATGCCGACTTCCAGCTTGCCGCAGGCGAAGTAGTCAAGGAAGAACAGCGGCTCGGCGCCCTGCACCAGAATGTCGTTGACGCTCATCGCCACCAGATCGATGCCGACCGTGTCGTGCTTGTTGAGCTGGAATGCCAGCTTGAGCTTGGTACCGACACCATCGGTGCCGGACACCAGCACCGGATTTTTGTATTTTTTAGGCACTTCGAACAGCGAGCCGAAGCCGCCGATGCCGGCTAGCACTTCGGGGCGCATGGTGCGCTTGGCAAACGGCTTGATGTTTTCGACCAGCGCGTCGCCGGCTTCGATATCGACTCCCGCATCGCGGTAGCTGATCGATGATTTCGCGGAATCGGACGGGTTCAAGTTGAGTTCTCGCTTTCCAGAAGATACATTATGGGGTTTTCAGTATGCAATTTTACCCGAAATGACCGCAAAACGAGAAAACGGCCTTTCATATCAATGGCTATTGGCAATTGCCGGCGCCTGTATACTGGTCTACCTGCTCAAGGGAATCCTCGCGCCGTTCCTCATCGCGGCCATTCTCGCCTACATCTGCAGCCCGCTGGTCGACCGCCTGATGCGCCTCAACCTTGGCCGCACTTCAGCCACAATCCTGGTATTGATGTTGCTGGTCGCCCTGTTCGTGCTGATGCTGCTGATCGTCGCGCCATTGCTGCAAAAGGAAATCCTGCAAGTGGCCCAACGCCTGCCAGCCTACTTCGGTGCCGCCAGGGCCAAGCTGGATCCATGGCTGCTGCAACATTTCGGCGTCACGCTGGCCATCGACACCAACCAGTTGCAGGCCATGCTCATCGAACACTGGAAAGCCGCCGGCAATTTCGCCAGCCAGGCATTGCACATCATCGGCAGCCATGGCGCCGCGCTGGCAGGCTGGCTGGCCAGCCTGCTGCTGGTACCGGTGGTGCTGTTTTACCTGCTCCGAGACTGGCACGAACTGGTCGCGCAAGTCGGTTCCCTGATCCCCCGCCGCTGGTTTGGCAAGACCTCCGAAATTGCCCATGAAGTCGACCTGGTGCTCGCCGAATTCTTGCGCGGGCAACTGTCTGTCATGCTGCTCATGAGCGCTTACTACGCCTGTGCCCTGTGGTTTACCGGGCTGGAACTGGCCCTGCCGATCGGACTGATCGCCGGCCTGCTGGGGTTCGTGCCTTATCTCGGCATCACTACCGGCATCGTGCTGGCAGTACTGGCTGCAGCCCTGCAATTCACGAGCCTGACCGCCATCATCCCGGTACTGGTGGTATTCGGCATCGGCCAGATGCTGGAAGGCATGGCACTGACACCCCTCTTGGTTGGCGACCGCATCGGCCTGCATCCGGTCGTCGTCATCTTCGCCCTGCTCGCAGGGGGCCAGCTATTCGGCTTCGCCGGCGTCCTGCTCGCACTACCGGCAGGCGCAGCGATTGCCGTAGGGTTGCGTCACGCAAAAGCCAGTTACCTCGCCAGCGAAACTTATCTGAAGTGAAACAATTATTACTCGACATCCAGCCGGCACCCGCGCCGACGCTGGAGAATTTCGTTTCCGGACGCAATGCCGAGGCACTGTACAGCCTGCTGCTTGCGGCCACGGGCAAGGCCGAAGTACGCTTCGTTTATCTGTGGGGAGCGCCAGGCAGCGGCAAAAGCCACCTGCTGCGCGCCTGTGCCGATCTTGCACAACAGCACGGCGTGCGACTGGTGACCGCCGACGATGTGCAGCACCTGTCGGACGAAGCCCAGATCGATCTCTTCAACACCTACAACCACCTGCGCGAAACCGGCGGAGTACTCATCGCTGCAGGCGATGCCGCGCCCACGCAAATGCACCTGCGCGACGACCTGGCAACCCGCCTCGCCTGGGGTCTGGTGTACCAGTTGCAACCACTGTCGGACGAGGAGCGGGCGCAGGCGCTCAAGGCGCACGCCATGGAACGTGGCATGAATCTGCCAGACGAGGTCGTGGACTACTGCCTGCGCCACCTGCGGCGGGATTTGCCGGCCCTGATGACCACATTGCAGGCCTTGGACGATTGGTCGCTCACGGCCAAGCGCCCCGTCACGTTACCTTTGTTGCGACAGTTGCTGCAATTGCCGGCCAAGCCGGACTGATCGCAATCACCCGCGCCCTTTCATGCGAAAGCGATGCGGATACTGCCGAATGGCTGTCATGGGCCGAGAAGCATTATCAGGCAGCCATTGACGAGAATGCCGAGCGTATTTTCGAGCTGTTCAAGACCCTCCCCATCGAACGAAACAGTATCCCACCCCCCTCATGAGCAAGGCCTGACACTGGAGCAACAGGCCATCATCATGGAAAGAATCCTGGCGAATACCGCCAGCAGCACCAGAACGCTAGCATGATAGGTGCCTCGCGGTTGCCCTAAGCCCTCTCCAGTGAGAAACTGGGCCATTCAATCATTCATGGGGCTGGACGGTGACGGTTTCTGTCAAAACACTGGATGCGACGACTTTCGAAGTGATGGTGCACGGCCGGACGCCGACCACCCACATCGTCACGGTGACACAGGATTATGCCGGAAAGCTGACGGCGGGCAGGGCGACAACCGAGCAACTGGTCAGCCGCTCATTCGATTTCCTGCTGGAGCGGGAACCGAATACCAGCATATTGCGCAGTTTCGACCTACCGGTGATTGGCCGTTACTTTCCGGAATATGAAGGGGTGATTCGCGGGATGTTCTAATTAGCCCGCCTCGACGGCCGCCTCAATCGCACTCGATGCGCCCT
>DAIDAS010000147.1 GCA_027310505.1 bacterium | reverse complement strand
CGAAGGCAACGATATTTACAAGGGCACGACCGATCTGGTCGTCTGTGACGGATTCGTCGGCAACGTCGCCCTCAAGGCTTCTGAAGGCTTGGCCCACATGATGGGTGAATTCCTGATGCAGGAATTCAAGCGCAACTGGCTGACCAGGCTGATGGCGCTTGTCGCCATGCCGGTACTCAAGGCGTTCAAGCGTCGTCTCGATCCACGCCGCTATAATGGTGCCAGTTTTCTGGGGTTGCGTGGTATCGTGGTAAAGAGCCACGGTGGCGCGGACAGCTTTGCCTTCCTGCACGCCATCGATACGGCCATCGAAGAGGCGCGCAGTGGTGTGCTGCAACGCATTAGTGAACAACTGGCTATCGAGCATGTGCAGCCCGCCGCTGCCGAAGAGACCGCTGCATGACATATTCCCGTATTGCTGGAACCGGTAGTTTTCTCCCGCAAAAAATTCTGACCAATGCCGATCTCGAGCGCATGGTCGAGACCACCGATGAATGGATCGTAACGCGAACCGGCATCAAGCAACGTCATATTGCCGGGGATGATGAGTTCACCAGCGATCTGGCTTATCGCGCCGCGTTGCGTGCAATCGAGGCGGCCGGCATCTCTGTCGGGCAAATCGATCTGATTATTGTCGCGACCACGACGCCCGATCATGTTTTCCCCAGTACGGCATGTCTGCTGCAAAACAAGCTTGGCGTCGGCGGCTGTCCGGCCTTTGATTTGCAGGCGGTGTGCAGCGGCTTCGTCTATGGCCTGGCGACAGCGGATCAATTTATCAAGAGCGGCGCCGCCAGGTGTGCGCTGGTGGTGGGTGCCGAAACCATGTCTCGCATCACCGACTGGAGCGACCGCACCAATTGTATCTTGTGGGGCGATGGTGCCGGTGCCGTGATTCTGACAGCCAGCGAAGAACCGGGCATTATTTCCAGCCATCTGCATGCGGACGGCAGTTACGCCAATCTGCTCAACGTTTCCTCAGGAGTTTCCCGGAAGGAAGGCAGCCCGACGATCCAGATGGAAGGCAACGCGGTATTCAAGGTCGCTGTCAACACGCTGGATGCCATCGTGGACGAAACGCTGGGGGCCAACGGCATGGAAAAAGCCCATGTGGATTGGCTGGTTCCACATCAGGCGAATATTCGCATTATTCAGGCGACCGCGAAGAAACTCGGCATGAGCATGGATCATGTCGTCGTGACGGTCGACCGTCATGGCAATACCTCGGCCGCTTCAATTCCGCTGGCGCTTGACGTCGCAGTGCGCGACGGCCGCATCCAGCGCGGTGAGACCATTCTGATGGAAGCCTTCGGTGGTGGGTTCACCTGGGGTTCCGTTTTGCTCAAGTATTAGGATATACCATGAAATTTGCCTTTCTTTTTCCTGGGCAGGGGTCGCAATCAGTTGGCATGATGCAAGGGTTTGGCGATCTTGCCGTCATTCGCGACACTTTCGCCGAAGCCTCCGCTGTGCTCGGCCACGACTTGTGGCGCATGGCGACTGAAGCCAACGAAGACATCAACCAGACCACCAATACCCAGCCCATCATGCTGACCGCCGGGGTTGCCACCTGGCGCGCCTGGCAGCAGGCTGGTGGCGCACAGCCCGTTATTATGGCCGGACACAGCCTGGGCGAATATACCGCCCTGGTCGCTGCGGGTGCGCTGGATTTTGCCGATGCACTGCCGTTGGTGCGGTATCGCGCTGAAGTGATGCAAGGCGCCGTGGCTGAAGGGGTTGGTGCAATGGCGGCCATTCTTGGTCTGGATGACGATGCTGTGCGTGCTGTTTGCGCAGAGACGGCACAGGGCGAGGTGTTGGAGGCCGTCAATTTCAATTCCCCGGGGCAGGTGGTGATCGCCGGTCACAAGGCGGCGGTCGAACGCGGCATGGAAGCGGCCAAGGCCAAGGGTGCGAAGCGTGCGCTGATCCTGCCGGTGAGCGTGCCATCGCATTGTGCGCTGATGAAGCCTGCCGCGGAAAAACTGCAGGCCTATCTGGAAAACGTGACGCTGCGCGCGCCGCAAGTGCCGGTGCTGCATAATGCCGATGTGGCTTCCTATTCGGATGCTTCGCAGATCAAGAATGCTTTGGTGCGACAGCTCTACAGCCCGGTGCGCTGGGTGGAGACTGTGCAGCACATGTTTGCCAATGGTGTAGCCATTGCGGCCGAGTGTGGCCCAGGCAAGGTTCTGGCGGGCTTGAACAAGCGTATTGTGGCCGACATGGCATGTCTGGCGCTGACCGGCAGCGATGCCGTGACTGAAGCCAAGAACCAGTTGTCCGCTTAAGGAGAGAGATATGCAAAATCAAATCGCATTGGTGACTGGAGCCAGCCGCGGTATCGGCGCAGCTATTGCGCTGGAACTAGGCAAGCAGGGGGCGACCGTGATCGGTACCGCCACCACCCAGAGCGGTGCTGACAACATCACGGCCGCTTTGCAACAGGCCGGGGTCAAGGGTGTCGGTATGGCGCTTGACGTAAACAACGCTGCACAGGTCGAGGCTGTCCTTAAAGAGATTTCCGAGAAATTCGGCGTGATTTCGGTGCTGGTCAACAATGCCGGCGTGACGCGCGACACTCTGCTGATGCGCATGAGTGAAGAAGACTGGGATACGGTTCTGTCGACCAACCTAAAGTCCGTCTTCCGTCTGTCGCAAGCCGTGTTGCGCCCGATGATGAAGGCGCGCTATGGCCGCATCATCAATATCTCGTCGGTCGTTGGCCATATGGGCAACGCCGGCCAAACCAATTACGCTGCCGCCAAGGCCGGCCTGGCCGGTTTTACCAAATCCATGGCGCAGGAAGTCGGCAGTCGCGGCATTACCGTCAACTGCGTGGCCCCTGGCTTTATCGATACCGACATGACACGCGAGTTGCCGGAAGAACACCGCAACAAGCTGTTGCAGCACATCCCGCTGGGTCGTTTGGGGCAGGTGGACGACATTGCCGCAGCGGTGGCCTTTTTGGCTTCCACGCGTGCCGGATATGTCACGGGTGAGACGTTGCATGTCAATGGCGGCATGTACATGGCTTGATCGAAGCTGATCAAGGCAATTCGCTGCATTTTTGAATTCCTCGGGAGTTTTGCTAAAATGGCCCGAGATTTTTTGCTGTAAACAACTAGACTAAGGGGAAACAAATGTCCGATATCGAACAACGCGTCAAGAAGATCGTGTCTGAGCAGTTGGGTGCCAACGAAGCTGACGTCAAGAACGAGTCTTCCTTCGTGGATGATCTGGGTGCCGACTCTCTCGACACCGTTGAGCTGGTGATGGCGCTCGAAGAAGAATTCGATTGCGAAATCCCGGACGAAGACGCCGAAAAGATCACGACTGTTCAGCAAGCGATTGACTGCGTCAACGCCAACCTGAAGTAAGCCATATTCATTTCTCGCTTCCTTTCCTGGAGTTGCCTTGTCCAAACGTAGGGTAGTTGTTACCGGCCTGGGGATCGTCTCGCCCGTCGGCATCGGCGTGCAGGAGGCCTGGTCGAATATCGTTGCTGGAAAATCCGGTATTACCAATATCACCAAGTTTGATGCCAGCGCTTTCGCATCGCAGGTGGCGGGAGAGGTCAAGGGGTTCGATGTAACCCAGTATCTTTCCCCCAAGGATGCGCGTCGCATGGATGTTTTTATCCAATACGGCCTGGTGGCGGGGATGGAGGCGGTCAAAGACGCCGGTATCGAAGTGACCGAGGAAAACGCCGAGCGTATCGGCGTCAATATCGGTTCCGGTATCGGTGGCTTGCCAATGATCGAGGATACTGACGCGGTCTACCATGAAGGTGGTCCACGAAAGATTTCCCCGTTTTTCATCCCTGGCAGCATCATCAACATGATCTCTGGCAACCTGTCGATCATGTACGGATTCAAGGGGCCGAATCTGGCGATGGTGACCGCCTGCACCACTGCAACGCACTGTATTGGTGATTCCGCACGCCTGATTGAATATGGCGACGCCGACATCATGATTGCGGGTGGTGCCGAGTCCTGTATCTCGCCGCTGGCGATAGGTGGGTTCAGTTCGGCGCGTGCGCTTTCTACACGTAATGATGATCCGGCCACGGCCAGTCGTCCTTGGGACGTGGATCGCGACGGTTTCGTGATCGGCGAAGGTGCCGGGGTTTTGGTGCTTGAAGAGTATGAG
>DAIDAS010000124.1 GCA_027310505.1 bacterium | reverse complement strand
CTGCACCACAGCCGTAAAGAAAACAGTACGTTTTTCCTGTGCGCCAGCCAACTTAAGATGACAATCTTATCATGATTTAGGTGAGTGTCAAAGCTGACGCCCCTCAGGACGCTTCGCCCGCCTGCGAAACTCCCATCATCGAGAGAATGCCGTCAAGCTGGTCGAGGCTCTTGTATTCGATGACCATTTTGCCCGCACCCTTGCTGCCTTGGCGAATACTCACTTTCGCGCCAAACCTTTCGGACGTTAGGTCCTGGAGCCTTAGCAGATCCCGGTCGGGTTTTGGGCGCACGACTTTTTTCGGGTGCATAATTTGCTGCACCAGACGCTCGGCCTCCCTAACCGAGAGATTTTTCTGCGCAATCTGTTCAGCCGTGGCAATCTGCGTAGCGCCATCCAGGCTCAACAGCGCACGCGCATGGCCCATATCGATACGGTTTTGCATCAGCAGCTCCTGCACTGGCGCTGCCAGGTTGATCAGGCGCAGCAAATTCGTCACGGCAGTACGCGAACGGCCAACGGCTTCTGCAGCCGTCTGGTGCGTCATGTCGAATTCGTCAATCAGCCGTTTGATACCTGTCGCCTCTTCGAGCGGGTTCAGATTTTCGCGCTGTATGTTTTCGATCAGGGACATGGCCAGCGCAGCCTCGTCGGCAATTTCACGCACCAGCACGGGCACTTCGCTCAACCCAGCCATTTGCGATGCGCGCCAGCGCCGTTCCCCGGCGATGATTTCGTAACGGTCCGGCCCAACCTCGCGCGCCAGAATCGGCTGCATAATGCCCTGCGCCTTGATTGAATCAGCCAGTTCAGCCAGCGATGCCTGATCCATCTGCGTACGCGGCTGATACTTGCCGGGCTGCAACTGCCCGACTTTCAACATACGCAACGTTTCTCCTGCTGCCGAGCTTGCCGCATCCCCACCCAACAGCGCATCCAATCCGCGCCCCAGCCCTTTGTGCTTAACCATTCGCTTTCTCCCGTTTGATCATTTCCTGTGCCAGCGCCAGATAGGCTTGGGCACCCTTGGATGCCCGGTCATGAAACAGCACCGGCATGCCGTAACTCGGCGCCTCTGCCAGGCGGATATTGCGCGGGATCACGGTGTTGTATACCTTCTTGCCGAAATGGCTCTCCAACTGGGCCGAGACCTGTTGTGCCAGCATGTTGCGCGGATCGAACAGGGTACGCAGCAGGCCTTCGATTTCCAGCTTGGGGTTCAGGTAGGCGCGCACCTTCTTGATGGTGTTGACCAAGTCAGACAAACCTTCCAAAGCAAAATATTCGCACTGCATCGGTATCATGACGGCATGCGCGGCCGTTAACGCGTTGACCGTCACCAGATTAAGCGCCGGCGGACAATCGATCAGCACGTAGTCGTAATCGTTTTCCAGGCCCGTCAGCGCATTCTTGAGCCTGACTTCGCGCGCCAGTTCGTTTACCAGCTCGACCTCTGCACCCGCCAGTTCGCGATTAGCCGGAATGATGTCGAAATCACCCGCGCCGCTACGAACTTTCACCTCGGAAAGTTTTTTTTCACCAAGCAGCACATGGTAAATCGTAGAAGCAAGCGCTGACTTATCTACCCCACTACCTGTGGTGGCGTTGCCTTGTGGATCAAGATCAACCAGCAACACGCGTCGCTTTGCTACCGCCAGGCTCGCGGCAAGATTGACGCATGTAGTGGTCTTGCCTACCCCACCCTTTTGATTGGTGATCGCAAGTATTTTCATTTGGCAGCCTTCAGAAAAACCAGGTGACGCCGCGCCTCAAGGCCCGGCACGTGCAACTCGACGACTTCCGCTGAGACATTCTTGACCTGGGCCAACTCGTCGTATGGATATACGCCTTTCATTGCCAGCCAGACCCCATCATCAGCCAGCAGATGGCGTGTCAGCCGGAGAAATTCTGCAATCTCGGAAAATGCGCGCGAAACGACCATGTCGAATTTCTGCGCCGGCTTGAATGCTTCAACCCTGCCGCAAACCACTTCGAGATTAGCCAAGCCAAGCACAGCCTTGGCCTGTCGCATGAAGCTCGCTTTCTTGTGGCTGGAATCCATCGTCGTCACACTCAAATCCGGACGCGTCAATGCCAGCACGATACCCGGCAGGCCGGCTCCACTGCCCACGTCCAGCAAGCGGCCATGCCCGATATGCGGGAGGACTGACAGGCTGTCCAGCAAGTGTAGCGTCACCATCTCTTCCGGATCGCGCACAGCCGTCAGGTTGTGTACCTTGTTCCATTTTTCCAGCAGCGCCAGATAATCCAGCAGTTTCTGCTGCGTCACCGCATCGACCTTCAAGCCGAGCTGATCAATGCCGGTTGCCAGTTTTTGCTGCAAACTCACGCCCCATCCTCCCCATCCGTGACTATTTTTGCCGTGTATTTCTTCTTCAGGTAAACCAGCAACAGGGAAACGGCTGCGGGCGTCATCCCGGAGATACGTCCGGCCTGCCCGAGCGTCTGCGGTCTTTGCTTGTTCAGCTTTTGTTGCGCCTCGATGGAAAGGCCGCGCACATCGGTATAATCCAAATCTTCCGGCAAGGGCAAATTTTCATAATGCTGGCTGCGCTCTATTTCTTCCTGCTGGCGGTCAATATAGCCTTGGTATTTGGCAGCGATTTCGAGTTGTTGGCGCACTTGAGCATCAGTCTCGCCATCGCCGGCACCCGGCAGGGTCAGCAGCGCCTCATAGCTCACGTCCGGTCGGCGCAACAAATCAAACAGGGTGTATTCACGCTCGATCGGTTTGCCGAGCACACGCACGGCATCGGCTTCAGGCAGGATCTTCGGCTGCACCCAGGTACACTTCAGCCGCTCCTCTTCGCGCGCGACGGCATCGCGCTTACGGCTAAACGCTTCCCAGCGCACATCGTCAACCAACCCTAACCGGCGACCAATTTCGGTCAAGCGCATATCCGCATTATCTTCGCGCAGCATCAGACGATACTCCGCACGGCTGGTAAACATGCGGTAAGGCTCATTGACGCCACGCGTAATGAGGTCATCCACCAGCACGCCAAGATAGGCCTGATCGCGGCTGGGGCTCCAAGCCTCCTGCTCGGAGGCATAAAGTGCCGCATTGAGGCCGGCAAGCAAGCCCTGCGCCGCAGCCTCCTCATAACCTGTCGTGCCATTGATCTGGCCACCGAAGAACAGGCCACGAATAGCTTTGGTTTCGAAGGAACCCTTCAAACCCCGCGGGTCGTAATAATCATATTCAATCGCATAGCCGGGACGTAGGATATGGCAGTTTTCCAGGCCACGTATGCTGCGCACCAGATTGAGTTGCACGTCGAACGGCAAACTGGTCGAAATGCCGTTCGGATAAATCTCATGGGTATTCAACCCCTCGGGCTCAAGAAAAATCTGGTGCGAATCCTTGCCGGCGAAACGCATGATCTTGTCTTCCACCGATGGGCAATATCGCGGACCAACCCCCTCAATCACCCCAGTGTACATGGGGGAACGATCCAGCCCTCCCCGGATGATCTCATGCGTGCGTTCGTTGGTATGGGTAATCCAGCACGGAAGTTGCTGCGGGTGCTGCTCCGGTGATCCGAGAAAAGAAAACACAGGCACGGGATTGTCCCCAGGCTGCTCCTCCATGACCGAAAAATCAATGGTGCGGCCGTCCAGGCGCGGCGGCGTACCAGTCTTGAGCCGCCCGGCGGGCAGATTCAATTCACGCAACCGCGCCGCAAGAGAAATGGCGGGCGGATCACCCGCCCGCCCGGCACGATAGTTTTCCAAACCTACATGCACCAGGCCATTGAGGAAAGTACCGGCCGTCAGCACCACAGCACGGGATTCAAAGCGCAAACCCAGTTGCGTCACCACACCCGCAATGCACTCACCCTCCAGAATGACATCATCCACAGCCTGCTGGAACAGCCACAGATTGGGCTGATTTTCCAGGCGGCGACGGATTGCCGCCTTATACAGGACGCGATCCGCCTGCGCCCTTGTGGCGCGCACCGCCGGTCCCTTGGAAGAATTGAGAATGCGAAACTGGATGCCTCCTTCGTCAGTGGCTGCCGCCATCGCACCACCAAGCGCATCCACCTCTTTAACCAGATGCCCTTTGCCGATCCCGCCAATAGACGGATTGCAGGACATCTGCCCCAAGGTTTCGATGTTATGCGTCAGCAACAATGTCTTGCGACCCATGCGCGCAGCAGCCAACGCCGCCTCGGTACCTGCATGGCCGCCACCAACAACAATAACATCAAATTTTTCAGGGAATTGCATGTGGCAAAATGATCTCCAGAAGGGCGCTAATCATAGCGCAAAACCCCTGGCCGCGTCATTCTGAAATTGGATGTTTCACGTGAAACACATGAAAATATGGCGCGCAAAAAATAACGCAACCACTTGATATTACATAACTACTTTCCTATGCAGAATCTGCTGAATATTTCGCCAAGAAGATCGTCTGGCGTAAACTCTCCTGTGATCTGGTTCAGCGCCTCCTGTGCCAGGCGAAGCTCCTCAGCCAGCAACTCTGGCTGCTGAAGACGAGCGACAGCTCGCTGCAGACATTCCCGGACCTGGGATAACGCCTGCAAATGTCGCTCACGCGCCATATAAACGCCCCCCCCGCTCGCCTGCCAGCCGGCAAGCTTGAGCAGGTGAGCGCGCAGCAAATCTATGCCGGCCCCGGTTTTTGCGGAGAGATAAAGATGGGTTTCTTCAGCTTGCTCTATCAGCTGCGGCAGAGTCTGGGAAATATCTATTTTGTTATGCACCCAGATTTGATACGAAACCGATGCCAAGCGCGCCAGAATCATTTTTTCCGCCTCGGTAATGCCATGGGCTGCATCAACAAGAATTAATGCGATCTGGGCGTTTTCTGCAGCTTGCCATGTTCTGACAATGCCGTGGCGTTCGACTTCGTCTTCGGTTTCGCGCAAGCCAGCGGTGTCAACGATATGCAGCGGCACGCCGTTGATCTGAATGGCACTCTTGATAGTGTCGCGCGTAGTGCCGGCAATAGGTGTCACAATGGCCACCTCCTCACCGGCAAGCTGGTTCATCAAACTGGACTTGCCGACGTTCGGCTGGCCAATGAGAACGACATGGATACCTTCGCGCAGCAAATTCCCCTGGCGGGCGCCAGCAAATACTCCCTCAAGTTCGGCGCCAACGGCTGAAAGTTTTTCAGCCACTCCGCCCTGGCTGATGAAGTCGATATCTTCTTCGGGGAAATCCAGGCAGGCTTCAACGTACATCCGCAAGTCGATCAACTTGTTGCGCATGGCGTGGATACGTTGGGAGAACTCTCCTGCAAGTGAGCGCACTGCGCTGCGCGCCGCCTCGGCGGTCGCGGCGCTAATAACGTCGGCAACCGCCTCGGCTTGTGCGAGATCGAGCTTGTCATTCAGGTAGGCGCGACGCGTGAATTCGCCAGGTTCAGCCTGCCGTGCGCCCAACTCGCAACAGCGGGCAAGCAAAAGCTGCATGAGCGCGGTGCCGCCATGCCCCTGCAGCTCCAACACATCCTCGCCCGTGTAAGAATGCGGCGAGGCATAGTAAATCGCGATACCGCGATCAATCAGGCTACCATCACCATCCTTGAATGCCAGATAAGCAGCGTAGCGAGGGGGTGGGCAGGCGCCCAACACTTCTTCCGCAATCACCCGGCAGCCGGGGCCGGAAACGCGCACCACACCGATGCCGCCGCTACCGGGGGCAGTAGCGATGGCGGCAATGGTATCAGGCGCGCGCATGTCCCTTCT
>DAIDAS010000120.1 GCA_027310505.1 bacterium | reverse complement strand
CACCAAAGTTTAGAGAACCGGAACTCGACTCGCTGCCGACGACGCTTTGCCACGACCCTCTGTCTTGTTTGATACGCGACCTCTCGGCAAAGCGGTGAGCATAAGACATGCTCAAGCTCATACGGTCATTCAAAGCGAATGCCAGACCGCCACCCAGTTGGACAGAATCGCCAAGGTCTATTTCACCCGGAATCCTGGAATTCGGATCGGAACTGATGTCACCAAACTTACGGGTAAAATTGTGAACATACCCAATATTGGCAAACATGATAGCCGGATCAACCGTCTTCACGAATGTCAAACCAGTAGAAACTGCCCACACGCCATTACCGGTCGGGAGATCGTCAGGGGCAGACAGGTTAGTGTTATTCGGGACTGTCCTGAACTTGATGCCATACGGCTCGGTGCCGGTTGGCGCCTTCACGCGGACGTTCAGGACGACATCAGGACTCGTCGGGGTTTCCTGAAACAGCCGGTAATAGGCGCCTGCGCTCACATCGCCGATATTCGAATTAGTCACGTCATGGTCGCTCAATGCTCCGGCACTGCCGCCCACACCGCCAGATTCATAAATCGACGAACGATAAAGGAACGGCGCGTTGAAATCGAATTGCAGACGGTCGCTCACGCCATAACGGCCAGTCACATCGAATTGCACAATGTCGGATCTAATGTGGTCGAGCTTGATGTTGCCAAGGAAAATCGCATCCAGGGCCAGGAAACCTTCGAGCGTGAGTTGCCGGCGATCCGAATGGCTGTAGGTGAGCCCGGTTTCGAGCGTAAAAGTCCGGTTGAACAGCGCGTTCTGTTCACGATAAACAGCCTCCGCACTACGCGATGCAGGCGCCTCTTTCACGACCGTCTCGCCACCATCTTGCACAGGCTGGTTCTCATCACCTGCAGCCTGGTCGCCGCCGGGGCCTGCCACCGCGGCAGTTTTTACGGCACGTACCGGCCTGAGTTGCCCCTGGCTTCCATTTTCAAGTTGCTGCAACCGTTGAGCCAGCGCCTTCAACGCCGCACCTTGGGCTTCATACCGTTGATTTAATTCGCCAAGCTGCTGGCGGAGCTGCTCCACGTCAGACGAGCCGGCAGACGCATCTGCCGCCCAGGCGCCCGATGACAGACAAGCGCTCACCGCTAACGCAATACTGCTCAACTTAAAGAGACTCTTGTTCATATCGCCCGTACCCCTTTAAAAATGTACCGATCTCATCACTTGTCAGCTTCCCGAATAAACCGGAACCATGCCAGTCAACGAGAGCCCCGCATGCCAAGGAGAAGGTGTGTGTACATACATATAACAGCTTCCGCTGACACTGTAAGAGGCTGGGAAGCACGGTGCAATACATTATTACGGGGGGATTGATTGTTAAATAATGGCTATTTTCTATAACCATTAGATGAGAATTCATATAGCCTGGTTCTAATGCGGACTGGGTCGATGAATTGCGGAATCGGCATTCTCGATTTCGGCACGAAAGGACGCATGAGGGTACCCCGCGCTTCCTTTGTGCTTCGAGACCATTAGCCGGTTTGCCTCAGAACAATCCGTTCTGCGGCAAACCCTTCATACCCTGGAATGCCGCAAAAGCGGCACCTACGCCCGCAACGGTATTCAAGCCGATATGCATTGTAATTGCATTGTGGATCTGGTTCAGATCACCGCCGATACGCGCGGACTGGAACATGCCCTGATTGCGGATCTGCTGCAGAACCTGCCCCTGCCCAGGAACGACAACACCAACGCCAATACTGTTATCGGCAAGCGTCACCGTCGCGACGGTACCGTCGCTGCCTGTTGCAGACACCGTCCCGGCTTGCCCCTGCAAAGCACCGGATATCGATCCCCCTCCTTGACCGCCGGACGTAAGGTCGACCTGCATGTCGATGCCGTTGCGAATCCTGTTGGACTGACCGGCCACCTGAATATTTTGAGAAACCCCATTCACGCCTGCCAATCCAGCGCCTCCGCTAACGCCGTTAGCTGCGCCACTCTGTGGTGCCGCAGCCCCTTGCCCCTGCTGTACGATAGTGACGGTCGGGGCATACTGAACACTTGGCGTGTTACCATGCAGATCGATATTGAGATTAGCTCCGGCAGTGACAAGATTGCCGGTCGGCGTCTGCCATTGGCTCACCATTTCGATGCCGAAGTACAGCACCTGATTGTTGCTCGCAAATTTTCCTCGCAGATGTCCGAGGTCACTGTCAGAAACTTCCTGCATGTGATTGAACACCTCCATGCCAGGCGGCAAACCCGCTCTGGCCATGGGGGCGAACGCAAGAATACCCGAAAGCGCCAAGGCGAATTTCCGGGGATGATTTCGGGTATTTTTGGGCGCACGGGACGGCGCTGGAACCAATACCGATTTTCTCATGGACTGCGCATGTTGAATCGAATTAATGGGTGAACTGTTCATTTTCAAACCTCCTAAAACCATTTTGCGAAACCCTTCCGCAATAGTTTTACTTAACGTTCGAACTGTATTTGCCGCACTCATAATCCGAGCATATCGGCACGAACAAAACCGTAATCAAACAACTCCGCATCGGTGAGTGGGTGATAGGCATCGATCAATCCTCGTGCCGTCAGAGCCTCTCTCGGCCGCATGAGCGGTGAATCACGATCGAATTTCTGGCCGATCACGGCGAACACGATGCCATTCCAGTCGGCATCGAACTCAGCTCGCGGCATGATGCGGTTACCGAGGGCAGGATCGGCGATATACACCTTTTCTACCGTCGTTTTCTTGAGCACGACAAAGTGCTTGTAACCCTTGTAATCAAGCAGGACGATGGTCGGGATGCGAATCTTCTCCAGCACTTCCGGCTTGACGTTATATCCACGCCCTCGCATTCCGATACTTTGCGTATAGCGCTTGATATCGAGCAGCGAAAAACCTTTCTGCCGAACCAGCTCCTGATCGCTGACCTTCATCAGGCCATCGATGACCTCGTCTTCAGTAATGTCCTTGTTGTAGGCGTATTTCAGGATGGTAGCCAGCGCAGCTGCACCGCAACTGAAATCGGTATGCTGGGGCACCATTTCCACAAACTTTGCCTCGCGCATGCTGACCATATCTTTATGGATGACACCGCCACCAGGAAGAATTCCTCCGATCACAATGTCGGCGGCATTGGATGGCAAGCTGACACTGACACTTGCAGCAAATGCGAATACCCACCAGAGGGTACGAATAGGCTTATGGGGATGCGTCATAGTAGTCTCCCGGGGGATCATTGGCCGCGATGCATGCAGGGAAAGATGATTCCGGCTGGCGTCTGCCAGCCGGAATTGGCATCACAACCTTTTGAGCTGTCTGTCGTTTGGGAGATCCCGGTCAGCCATGTCTGGCTGACCGGCCCTGCCCTATGGCCTTGTGGGCCATCGCAGCACGACAAGCCGTGCT
>DAIDAS010000104.1 GCA_027310505.1 bacterium | reverse complement strand
CTCATGACCCTCATGTTCGGAGCGAGGCTGGCGATGGCCGGTATGGCCGTGGTGTTGCTGGGTGTCACCCTGGCCGGCATGGCGGGCTGGGCCAGCCTGGGCATCAACTGGTTGCTCACCGGGATGCTGCCAGTCACGTCGAGTTATTTGCTGTATGCGATCGTCGACCGCAAATTGCCCAACCACCTGTTCGTGTACATTTTTCTGAATGCGTTTATCGGCGCGGGTGCCGTGATCATGCTGACCGGGCTGGTGGCGACCCTGCTGCTGGTTCTGAGCGGAACCTATGCAAGTCTCTACCTGACGCAGAATTACCTGCCGTATTACATGCTGGTGGGTTGGTCCGAGGCCATGCTGACCGGCATGGCCGTCACCTTGATGACGGCCTTCCGGCCGGACTGGCTGAGTACGTTCAGCGACGCGCGTTATCTCAAGAGCAAGCCTAGGCGCGGCGATTGAACGGTAGCACCAGCACCACGCTGGCGAGAATGATCGCCAGGGCGATCAGGTCGTGCATGCCGACCTGCTCTTCCGCCAACCAGGCCCCCAGCAGCATGGCGACGACGGGATTGACGAAGGCATAGCTGGTGGCAAGCGCGGGGCGCACGGTTTTCAGCAGGTAGAGGTAGGCGCTGTAGGCGATGAACGAGCCGAATAGCACCAGATAGGCCAGCGACAGCAGGGCCTTGTCGGTAGGCGGCCCCGGTATGCGTTCACCCAAAGCCGTGCTCATCACCACCAGTACGGTACCGGCGCAGATCATCTGCGCGGCGCTCGCCATCGCGCCCTCAGGCATCGGCAAGTGCCGGGCCCACATCGAGCCGAATGCCCAGGACATGGCTGCGGCCAGCAGCACAAGCGCCCCCACCGGACTGGCCTGCAGGCTGCCGGTGATGTTGAGGATGAGCACCCCCAGTACGCCGAGCGCGACCCCCAGCATTTCGTTACGTTTCGGTTTTTGTCCCCACAGCCCGGCAAACAAAACCGCCCACAACGGTACGGTCCCAATCACCATGGCTGCCGCACCTGTCGCTACCGATTGCTGAGCGTAGGCCACGCCGCCGTTGCCGACCGAGAGCAGCAATGTCCCGACCATGGCGGCACCACCCCATTGCGGCAGGGTGGGGTTGGGCGCGCCGCGCCAGCGCAGCAGCGCATACAGCAGGCTACCGGCAAAAAGAAAGCGCAACGCCGCCATGAAAAACGGCGGAAAGCTCTCGATGGCGAATTTCATGCCAAGGAAGGTCGAGCCCCAGATCAGATACAGCGTCAGCAACGAAAGCGGGATCAATAATCGTTGTCTATTCATGTGAATATTCCAAAATAAAAAAGGGCCGCTCTTGGAGCGGCCCTTGCAGTCGTGACGTGACGATTGCCGCTTTATACCTGCGGATGGGCGCGCTCCAGCCTGGAGTGCAACTTGTTCAGGCCGTTCAGGTACGCCTTGGCCGAGGCAATGACGATACCGGTATCCGCGCCCTGGCCGTTGACGATACGTCCGCCCCGGGCCAGGCGCACGGTGACTTCGCCTTGTGCATCGGTGCCGCTGGTGATGTTGTTCACAGAGTAAAGCAGCAACTCCGAGCCGCTCTGCACCATGCTTTCGATGGCCTTGAACGAGGCGTCGACCGGGCCGCCGCCATTGGCTTCTGCACTGCGTTCCACGCCGTTGTCCAGCACGGTGACTTTCGCATGCGGAATCTCGCCAGTCTGCGAGCAGACGTTCAGGTACACGAGCTTGTAGTTCTCGGAGGCTTCGCTGACGAACTCGTCGCTCACCAAGGCCTGCAGGTCTTCGTCGAAAATTTCCGATTTCTTGTCGGCAAGATCCTTGAAACGTGCGAATGCGGCATTGAGTGCATCCTCGCTTTCCAGTTCGATGCCGAGTTCTTTCAGTCGCGTACGGAATGCGTTGCGGCCGGAGAGCTTGCCCAGGGTGAGCTTGTTGGCGTTCCAGCCCACGTCTTCCGCACGCATGATCTCGTAGGTTTCGCGGTGCTTGAGCACGCCGTCCTGATGGATGCCGGATTCATGGGCAAACGCATTGGCGCCTACGATGGCCTTGTTCGGCTGCACCGGATAGCCGGTGATGCTAGATACGAGCTTGGAGGCCGGCACGATCTGTGTGGTGTCGATGCGGGTATCGCAGGGAAAAATGTCCTTGCGGGTCTTGACCGCCATGACGACTTCTTCGAGCGAGGCATTGCCAGCGCGCTCGCCCAGGCCGTTGATGGTGCATTCCACCTGGCGCGCGCCGTTCATCACGGCGGCGAGCGAATTGGCGACAGCCATGCCGAGGTCGTTGTGGCAGTGCGTGCTCCATACCACCTTGCCGGCATTCGGTACGCGGGCGAGCAACTCCTTGAAACGGTCGCCCCACAAGGCCGGGATAGAGTAGCCGACGGTGTCCGGCACGTTGATGGTGGTAGCACCCGCCTGAATCACGGCGTCGAACACGCGTACCAGGAAATCGATGTCGGAACGCACCGCGTCTTCGGCCGAGAATTCCACGTCGTCGGTGTATTCCCGAGCCCATTTGACGGCCTGTACCGCACGCTCGACGACCTGGTCGGGCGTCATGCGCAGCTTGTTCTCCATGTGGATCGGGCTGGTGGCGATAAAGGTGTGGATGCGGCCCTTCTTGGCGGGCTTGATCGCTTCGCCGGCGCGACGCACGTCATTCTCGCTGGCGCGGGCCAGCGAGCACACGGTTGAATCCTTGATGATTTCGGCAATGGCGCGGATGGCCTCGAAATCGCCGGGGCTGGCGGCCGCAAAGCCAGCCTCGATCACATCCACGCCCAGTTTTTCCAACTGGCGCGCGATACGGATTTTTTCTTCCTTGGTCATGGCGGCGCCGGGGCTTTGCTCGCCGTCACGCAATGTGGTGTCGAATATGATCAACTTGTCCTGCATGGTATTGCTCCTGTGCTTGAGGCCCGTTCTGGTCGCCTCATAAATCGTCACTCGTGCACCTGTCGTGGTGTCACGAAACCTTTAAAGCCTGATTGTGGGGGTAGAGTATTTAGCGCGCGACGCGCAGCAGCAGGCCGGCCAGGAGAAGGCCGTAGTGCGGGAGGGACAAAGTGACGTAGCGGTTGAAAAACATAGTGCGTGAAATATAAAGGTTTTTTTTGCCTAGCGCAACAATGTCAGCTTGCTTTTGGCCGGTTGATGCGTCGCATCAGCCAACCCACATAGCCCGAAAGTCCGTATCCCACGAACACCAGAAATAATACTTCAGCCGGGCTATAGGCGATCAGCATGAAGGCCAGCACGATCATCAGGATTACAACGAAGGGCACGCTGCGGCGCAGGTTGAAATCCTTGCCGCTGAAGTAGCGCAGATCGCTCACCATGGTCAGGCCGGCGAAAACGGTGAAAGTGAAAGCGATCCATTTCATCTGCAGCCAGCCGAAGAAGATGTCGGAACCGCTCACGCCGTTGTCGTGCGCCACCCACACCAAGCCTGCCAGCAATGCCGCGGCAGCTGGGCTGGGCAGGCCCTGGAAATAGCGTTTGTCGGATTCGTCCAGCTTGGTGTTGAAGCGCGCCAGGCGCAATGCGGCCCCGGCGCAATAGACGAAGGCGGCGATCCAGCCCAGCTTGCCCATGGGTTTGAGTGCCCAGACATACAGCACCAGCGCTGGCGCAACGCCGAAGGACACCATGTCGGAGAGGGAGTCGTATTCTGCACCGAAGGCGCTTTGGGTATGTGTCAGGCGTGCCACGCGGCCATCCAGGCCGTCCATCACCATGGCGATGAAAATGGCCACGGCGGACTGTTCGTAATTGCCGCCCATGGCCTGTACCACGGCATAAAATCCGGCAAACAGCGCGGCCGAGGTAAACAGGTTGGGCAGCAAGTAAATGCTGCGCTCGCGCAGGGTGGGGTCGAGCAGCGGTCTGGGACGGCGAGGTTTGTTGTAGTCGGCCATGTTGGGGTGCCCGGCAAGATGGATAGGCTGCAAAGTATAGCAAAGCTCTGTGGTAGTATCGCGCCTTCTCTGAGTCTTATGATTCCCATGCAATTTTCAGTTTCGCAAACCGATGGCGCCGCCCGGCGCGGCACCCTGACCCTTGCGCACGGTCAGGTGCAGACCCCTGCCTTCATGCCGGTAGGCACTTATGGCGCAGTCAAGACCGTCAGCCCAGATGAAGTGACCGAGCTGGGGGCGCATATTGTGCTCGGCAATACGTTCCACCTGTGGCTACGCCCGGGGCTGGAGGTGATTGCGGCACACGGCGGGCTGCACGACTTCATGGGCTGGAAAGGTCCGATCCTCACTGACTCAGGCGGTTTTCAGGTGTGGAGCCTGGGCGACCTGCGCAAGATCACGGAAGAGGGTGTCAAATTCCGTTCCCCGGTGAATGGCGATGCCTGCTTCCTGACGCCGGAAGAGTCCATGCGGATTCAGAAGGTGCTGAATTCCGACATCGTGATGATCTTTGATGAATGCACGCCGTACCCGGCGACTTTCGAGCAGGCACGCATTTCAATGGAACTGTCGCTGCGCTGGGCGGCCCGCAGCAAGACGGCCCACGCCGGCAATCCCAATGCGCTATTCGGCATCATTCAGGGCGGCATGTACGAAGACCTGCGCAGCCGGTCGCTGGCCGGTTTGCTGGAGATTGGCTTCGACGGTTACGCCATCGGCGGCCTGTCGGTGGGCGAGCCCAAGGAGGATATGCTGCGCGTGCTGGAACACCTCGCGCCGCAGATGCCGCAGGACCGGCCGCGTTACCTGATGGGCGTCGGCACCCCGGAAGACATTGTCGATGCGGTGCTGCGCGGCGTGGACATGTTCGACTGCGTGATGCCGACCCGCAACGCGCGCAACGGCTGGCTGTTTACCCGCAACGGCAACATCAAGCTGAAGAACGCCCAGTACCGCACCGATACCCGGCCGCTGGACGAAGAATGTACCTGCTATACCTGCCGCCACTTCAGCCGTGCGTACCTGCACCACCTGCACCGGGTAGGCGAGATTCTTGGCAGCCGCCTCAATACCATCCACAACCTGCATTTCTACCAGGAAATGATGCAGGGGCTGCGTGCCGCGATCGAGCAGCAGCGGCTGCCGGAATACGTTGAGGAATTCAAACGGCGGCGCGGGACTTTGTGATAATATTTTGCGGTTTTTTAGCGACTTAACCATTAAGGAATAACCCGTGTTCATCAGCAACGCATACGCGGCAGGCGCCGCACCGGCTCCGGATTTCATGAGCTTTCTTCCACTGATCGTCATTTTCGTGCTGTTCTGGTTCATGCTCATCCGCCCGCAGATGAAACAAGCCAAGGAGCAGCGCAAGATGATCGAAGCCCTGCAAAAGGGCGATGAGGTGATCACCTCGGGTGGGCTCGCAGGCAGGGTGACCAAGGTGAGCGATGCATTCGTCGGCATCGAAATCGCCCCGGAAGTCGTGGTGCAGGTTCAAAAGCACACCATCCAGACCTTGCTGCCCAAGGGCACGCTCAAATCTCTCTAAACCTCATCGAAGGTTGTGCCTCATGAACCGTTACCCATTGTGGAAGTACCTCCTGATCCTGACCGTGCTGGTGTTGGGCGCGGTCTACGCCACCCCCAATTTTTTCGGCGAATCGCCGGCGGTGCAGGTTTCACTGGCCAAGAGTACCGCCAAGCTTGACCCCGCACTGCTCGGGCAAGTAGAAAACACCCTGAAATCAAATGGAATCGCCTATCAGGCCGCCAAGCTCGATCTGGGGGGCGTAAAGGTGCGTTTTGCCGACACCGATACCCAGATCAAGGCCAAGGATGCCCTGGCTACAGCATTGGGCAGGGATTATGTGGTGGCGCTTAACTTGGTCTCGCAATCTCCCGAATGGCTGCATGGCTTGGGTGCGCTGCCGATGTACCTCGGTCTCGACTTGCGCGGCGGGGTTCACTTCCTGCTGCAGGTGGACATGAAAGCCGCAATCGACAAGGCGGCTGAACGCTATGTCGGCGACCTGCGCACCCTGCTGCGTGAAAAGCGCATTGCCTACCTCGGCGTGGCGCGCGACGGTCAGACGGTGCAGGTGAAGTTCAAGAGCGCCGAAGAACTGGCCAAGGCGCAAACCGAGATTCAGAAGAACTACCCTGACCTGACCCTGAAGGAATCCGACAACGGTACCGAAAAGCTGCTGATTGCCAGCCTTGGCCTGCAGGCGCAGAAGCGCATTCAGGAGTTCGCGCTGAAGCAGAACATCCAGACGCTGCATAACCGCGTCAACGAACTGGGGGTGGCCGAGCCCATCATCCAGCAGCAGGGCGTCGACCGTGTCGTGGTGCAATTGCCCGGCGTACAGGATACGGCCAAGGCCAAGGAAATCCTGGGCCGTACCGCCACGCTGGAAATTCGCATGGTGGATGAAGAAAAGAGCGATGCGGCAACGCTGCAAAACGCCGCCAAGGGCCAGGTGCCGTTTGGCGACGAGCTGTACGTCGAACGCAACGGCATTCCGGTGCTGGTGAAGAAAAACGTGGTGCTGACCGGCGACTACATCACCGATGCCGGCCCCGGCCTCGACCAGCAGACTGGCGGCTCGGTGGTGCACGTGAATTTCGACGGGCGTGGCGCACGTATTTTCAAACAGGTGACACGTGAGAACGTCGGCAAGCGCATGGCTATTCTGCTGGTGGAAAAAGGCCAGGCAGAAGTCATTACCGCACCGGTGATCCGTGAAGAAATCGGCGGCGGTCGCGTGCAGATTTCCGGCATGGCCAACGTTCAGGAGGCCACCGATGTCGCGCTGCTGCTACGTGCCGGTGCACTGGCCGCGCCGATGGATATCATCGAAGAGCGTACCGTCGGCCCCAGCATGGGTGAAGAAAACATCAAGCGCGGCGTGCATTCCACGCTGTGGGGTTTCGCGGCGATTGCCGTGATGATGATCCTTTACTACCTGGTGTTCGGCACCATTTCAGTGGTGGCGCTGGGTGTGAACCTGCTGTTGCTGGTGGCGGTGCTATCCCTGCTGCAGGCGACGCTGACGCTGCCGGGTCTGGCGGCCATTGCATTGGCGCTCGGCATGGCGATTGACGCCAACGTGCTGATCAACGAGCGCGTACGAGAAGAAATCCGCAATGGCAGCACGCCGCAGGCATCGATTACCGCCGGTTACGAGCGCGCCTTCGGCACCATCCTGGACTCCAACGTCACCACCATGATCGCCGGTATGGCGCTGTTCATGTTCGGTACCGGCCCGGTCAAGGGCTTTGCCGTGGTACACGTGCTTGGCATCCTGACTTCAATGTTCAGCGCCCTGCTGGTGTCGCGCGCACTGGTCAACCTGTTCTACGGCTATCGCCGCAAGATCGACAAGTTGATGATCGGCTGATGCACTTAAGGAAAATCATGGAACTGTTTCGCATCAAAAAAGACATCCCGTTCATGAGCTATGGTCGTCTGACGACGACCATCTCGCTGATGACCTTCC
>DAIDAS010000097.1 GCA_027310505.1 bacterium | reverse complement strand
GATGTGCGCCATTGTCGTCGAGCAACACGAGTTCGCTGTCGTCCCCGCCGAAGGCGTCCTGAATCAGGTTGGCGGCAAGCAAGGGTAGGTTTTTGCGGCGGCGTTTGTGCTCGGCAAATTCATACAGGTTTTCGCTTTCGGCCGCAAAACCGACGCAGAACGGTGGGTTGGGCAGGTTGGTCACGTTGGCCAGGATGTCCGGATTGGGCGCCAGTTCCAGTGTCAGGATATGCGCATCCTTCTTGATCTTCTGCTCGCTGGGGTTGAGCACGTAATAATCGGCTACGGCGGCCACGCCGATGAAAATGTCCTGGTCAGTCAGGTTTTCCATGACGGCGGTGAGCATCTGCTGGGTGCTGGTGACCTTGATTACCTTGGCACCGAGTGGCGGTTTCTGCGCGGTCTGTCCGCTGACCAGCGTGACTTCGGCCCCCATTTCGATCGCGGCGCGGGCGATGGCGTAGCCCATCTTGCCGGAGCTCAGGTTGGTAATGCCTCTGACCGCATCAATGGCTTCGTAGGTCGGCCCGGCGGTGAGCAGTATCTTTTTTCCGGAGAGCAGCTTGGGTTGGAGGCTGGCTTCCATGGCTTCCAGCAGATCCTGCGGTTCCAGCATGCGTCCCAGGCCGGTGTCGCCGCAGGCCTGGTCGCCGCTATCAGGGCCGAGGATGGCTACGCCATCGTTCTTCAGTTGCTGGATGTTGCGGCGAGTGGCGGCGTTCTCCCACATCTGCACGTTCATGGCCGGAGCGGCCATCAATGGGCAATCCCCGCGTGCCAGGCAGATGGTGGAAAGCAGGTCGTCGGCGCGGCCTTGCGCCAATTTTGCCAGAAAATCAGCACTGGCCGGGGCGATCAGGATGGCGTCGGCATCGCGCGAAAATTCGATGTGCGCCATGCCGTTGTCGATGCGGTCGTCCCACAGGTCGGTGAACACCGGCTTGCCAGAAAGCGCCTGTAGCGTGACTGGCGTGATGAACTGGCAGGCGGCCTGTGTCATGACCACTTGCACGTCGATACCCTGCCGTACCAGCAGGCGCACCAGTTCGGCCGCCTTGTAAGCCGCGATGCCCCCGGTGATGCCGACCAGCAGACGTTTGATAGAAGAATGCGCCATAATCGCAACAATGAGTTAAGTCATTAGATTCTATACGAAAGGATATGACGTGGCGATTACAGACTGGCCGGCGGATGAGCGTCCCCGCGAGAAATTGCTGGCAAAGGGGGTGGATGCCTTGTCAGATGCCGAACTGCTGGCGATCTTCCTGCGTGTGGGCGTGACCGGAAAAAGTGCCGTCGATCTTGCGCGCGACCTGCTCTCCGAGTTCGGGAGCCTGACGGGTATTTTCAGTGCCAGCCGCGAAGCGCTGACTGCCGTCAACGGCATGGGCGACAGTAAATACGTGCAGGTACAGGCCGTTTTTGAAATGGCGCGGCGGGCGTTGCAGGAGCAGATGGGGCAACGCGACGCGCTGACCTCGCCACAGGCCGTGCGCGACTATCTCTGCCTCAAGCTGGGTCACCTGTCGCGGGAGGTGTTCGTGGTGCTGTTTCTCGATGCGCAAAACCGGGTGCTGGCGCAGGAGGAGTTATTCGCTGGCACGTTGACGCAGACTTCGGTCTACCCGCGTGAAGTGGTCAAGCGGTCTTTGCATCACAACGCGGCGGCGGTCATCTTTGCGCATAATCACCCGTCAGGAGTGGCGGACCCCAGCCGGGCGGATGAGCAGCTGACTTCGGCCTTGAAGCAGGCCCTGGGATTAGTGGATGTCCAGGTGCTGGATCATTTCGTGGTGGCGGGGAACTTGGCGGTATCGTTTGCCGAGCGCGGGTGGTTGTAGGGGGCGACTACATCCGCCTCACGGAAACTCGAATCCCATCTCGTACTTCACCAGCCGGTTTTCCTTGAAGTGGTATTGCCCGTAATACGCCGGGGCGTTGTGGCGTTGCAGCATGGCGGCGTCTTTGTCGTCGATGCGGTAGCTGATGATGAGCTCGTCCGGGTGTGTATGCTCCTTATAACCCTTGCCGAGAATGTCGATGACTTCCTTTTTGCTCATGCCAAGGTGGATGCCCTTGCCGGAAGTGAAGCGTTCGATGTGTTGCGGCGGGACGACGCACTCGACATGCGGGGTTTGCACGCGTTCAACGTGGAGCTCGCTGATGACGCTTGCCGTGTCGCGTTCGTAAAAGTCGAGGATCAGTTTTTCACGCTTGTCGTGATTGCAGAGCGACATCCGGGGGCGCATGGCGTCGGGGTCTTCCGGCTCCAGCTTGATGCCGAAGGCGTTTTGGGCGCTTTCGGTGTGGTCGAGCACGATGCCGAGCACCATGAGATCGGCCTGGCGCGGGAAATCAGTATCGACGACCGCCTGTGCAGGCCATGAGGCGGAGGCCAGTATTGCCGCGATGCTTAAGACACTCATTTTAAGCGATACCATTTCGGGCCTCCGTTTCGATGATGAGGGGTCGACTGGTTATTCTTCCAGCCCATACAGTAGCGTGAGCTGATCCTGCACGAATTCCATCGGCTTGCGCTTGAAACCGCTCTTGGCGAACTGGTGCCAGCGGCCGATGACGAAGCAGATCAGCAGGTTGGCTTGCGCTTCGGGGTTGAGCTTGCGTCCGCTCTGGGTCTCGGCGATGCGCAAGGATTGCTTCAGGGTGGATTCGACACGGTCGAACAGCTGATTGATGCGTACCTGAAGGCGGTCGTCCTCATTGACCAGGGCGTCGCCGATCAGCACGCGGGTCATGCCGGGGTTCTTTTCTGCGAACAGCAGCATGATGGTGATGATGCGGCGCACCTGCTTCAGGCCGTCCTGCTCTTCGCTGGAAATCTTGTTGATCAGGCCGAACAGGCTTTGTTCGATGAATTCGATCAGGCCTTCAAACATCTGCGCCTTGCCGGCGAAATGGCGATAGAGTGCGGCTTCCGACACGTCGAGCTTGGCGGCCAGCGCGGCGGTGGTGATTTTTTCGCGTTTGGGCGACTCCAGCATTTTTGCCAGGGTTTCGAGAATTTGCTGTTTGCGTTCGCCGGGTTTTGTGGCCATTGGATTTCCTCAGATTGCGATTTTCGGTAAAGCTAACACGGAGTCGAGACGCGCGTCCACAAACGAAGGACGCCGTGTGTCCGCGGAAATGTAAACGGTCTTCATGCCCAACTTGCGGGCGGTTTTCAGCGCTGGCAGGCTGTCTTCTACCATGATGCAGCATGTGGCCGGTACCTTGATCTCGGACAACAGCCGCATGAAGCCGGATTTGGCGGGCTTGGGCTGGAATCGCGTCGATTCGATGCTGAACACCCGCTCGAAGCAATGGCGGATGCGCAGCAGGTCGAGCACGCGCAACGCATAAGCCATGGGGGCGTTGGTAAACACCACCTTGCGCCCTTTCAGCTTCGCAAGCATCTCGCGCAAGCCATGGGTTTTCAGCACCATTGCGGACAAGTCCGCGAACTGGTGCGTATGGTGCAGGAAATGATGCGGGTCGGTCCCGTGGTGGCGCATCAGGCCATGCAGCGTGGCACCGTATCTTTCCCAGTAATGACGACGCAACTGGTTTGCTGCATGCTCATCCATGTCGAGATGCGTCATCAGGTAGCGGGTCATTTCGCGGTTGATATGCGGAAAGACGTGGGCGCTGGCGTTGTGCAGGGTGTCATCCAGATCGAAAATCCAGACGCGCTGGCTTGCCGCCATCATTTTGCCTTGATGAGAGTACCCACGCCTTCGTCCGTCAGCACTTCCAGCAGCAGCGCGTGCTCTACACGGCCATCGATGATGTGCACCGATTTCACGCCGCTGCGGGCTGCGTCCAGCGCCGAGCTGATCTTGGGCAACATCCCGCCGGACAGCGTGCCGTCGGCCACCATGTCGTCGATCTGCCGGGGGGTCAGGCCAGTGAGCAGGTTGCCGGCCTTGTCCAGCACGCCGGGGGTGTTGGTCAGCAGGATGAGTTTTTCCGCGCCCAGGATTTCCGCCAGCTTGCCGGCGACCACGTCCGCGTTGATGTTGTAGGTTTCGCCATCAGCCCCCACGCCGATTGGGGCGATAACCGGAATGAAGTCGCCGGTGTCGCGAAACTGGATGATGCTGGGGTCGATGCCGGTAATGTCGCCCACCTGGCCAATGTCAATGAATTCGCCCGGCGCCTCGATGTTTTCCATCAACAGCTTTTTGGCGCGGATAAAGTTGCCATCCTGCCCCGTCAGACCAACGGCCTTGCCGCCATGGCGGTTGATCAGGTTGACGATTTCCTTGTTGACTTGGCCGCCGAGCACCATTTCGACCACATCCATGGTCTCTTCGTCGGTGACGCGCATGCCCTGGATGAAAGTGCCCTTCTTGCCGAGCTTGTCCAGCAGCTCGTTGATCTGCGGTCCGCCGCCGTGAACGATGACCGAGTTCATGCCGACCAGCTTGAGCAGCACCACATCGCGGGCGAAGCAGTCCTGCAGGCTGGGAT
>DAIDAS010000068.1 GCA_027310505.1 bacterium | reverse complement strand
CTTCTACGATTGGAATGGGCTTAATGTCTGGTTGTTTCATGTAATCAACGGATTCCATTTTGATGCACTGGATCGCTTCATGTTGCTGGGAACGCAATTAGCGGAACACAGCAATTTTGCAATTTACCTGGGTTTGCTGGTCATTGTGGCGATGCTGGCCATACGCGCCAAGAATGGAAAATCACTCCAGCTATGGTTCGGTGTCATCGCCGTGTTTGCACTGGGAAACCTCCTGGACGGGTGGCTGGTCAGCTCGCTCAAAGACTGGTTTTCATTTCCACGCCCTCCATTGGCGTTGCCTCCTGGCAGCGTGCGCCTCCTGGGAAGCCCTGAATCCAATTTGCAGCACAGCCTGCCGAGCGGACACACTTCTTTTGCCGTGCTGATCTCCGCGAGCCTTTGGCCGGCGCTGAACCGTTACTGGCGCTACGCAGCTTTCGCTTTTGTTGCATGGGTGGGCTTATCGCGCGTTAGTCTTGGCGCTCATTTCCCTGCCGATGTGATGGCGGGGGCCTTGAGTTGCCTGTTGGTGGTGTGGCTGACAAGAAAACTGGTACATGGAATACTCCGTTTTCATATGCAGCCTTAACCTGATGGTTTAAATTCAAGTCTATTGATTTAACTGTAAATGGTATCGACATGAGATTGCATGGCAGCCTAGGGATTGCGTTCATTTTGCTGCTCACGGCGCCTACAATGGCCTGGAGCGGTGATCTGGCGGGCCAATGGCAAGAATATGATGATGACACCGGAAAAGTTGTCGCCCTTATACGTATTGAGAAGTTACCGGACAATACCTATGAAGGAACAATAGACAAAATGCTCTTGACCGATACGTCTGAAAACGCCGAACCGATCTGCCGACTATGCCCGGGTGCGTTGCGCAACCACCCTCTATCAGGGCTACGCATATTGTCCGGGATAAAACGCAAGGACAAGCTGAATTTCGAAGGGGGTGAGGTTCTTGATCCGGACGATGGAAAAACCTATCGATGCCGCATTCAACTCTCCGAAGATGGCAATTCGCTTGAGGTGACTGGCTACCTCAGCATTAACTGGATTGGGCATTCGGAAATATGGCGGCGCGCCCGTTAGAAACAGCACAAATCATCCCTTGAATGCTTTCCAATATGGATGGGGTGCCTTGAGCCAGCCC
>DAIDAS010000058.1 GCA_027310505.1 bacterium | reverse complement strand
ACCACACACCTGCGGGTTCACGTAGCGCTTGATCTTAGCAATGATTTTCGCCTTGGCCGCATCCAGGGCCCCACTCGAGGCTGCCTGAGCCTGTGCATTCTTGGCGGCCGCAATCTGCTGGGCCTCTTGTTTCTGCACCTGAGAAGCATCATCTTCCGCCAGCATGGCGCGCTTCAGTTCTTCAAGCCGCTTCGCTTCCTCCTTGGCCTTCAGCTTGGGATCGGGCTTGGGGGCTTCTTCTTTCGGCTTTTTTTCAGGCTTTGGCTCCAATTTCGGTTTGGCCGGCGGCTTGACCTTCAACTGAATTTCGGCCTTGGGCTCTGGCGGCGGCGGTGGCTCAGATTTCGGCTCCGGCTTGGGCTCTATTTTTGGTTCGGGTTTCGGCGGTTCCGGTTGCGGCGCAATTTTTTGCACCGGCAAGCTATCCCACAGTTCGACTTCAGCCACCTGCATCGGCTGTATGCTCTTGAAACTGAATGTCATCACAAGCAGCACAAAGAACAGGCCATGCACCAACAGGGACAATGCCCCTGCCTGCCACATGAACGAGTTTTCCCGCTGACGGATATGATTCATGGCTCAGCCGATCAGGTTGCCGGTTGCAGCAACAATCCGACTTTTCCCACATTGCCCTGCTTATTAAGCATATCCATGACGCCGATCAGATCTTCGTAGCGGACACTTTTGTCAGCGGCAATGACGACGGATTGCTGTGGTTCCTTCTCCACCTTCTGCCGAATGGCATACAACACCTCGTCGCGCTGCATGCGCTTGCCGTCCAGTTCAATGCTCTTGTCGGCCTTGACCGTCACCACCATTGGCGCCACAGGCTGCTTGAGCACCAGCCCTACCTTGGGCAGGTCCACCACGCCGGGGTTGGTCATCGGCGCGGTAATCATGAAAATCACCAGCAGCACCAGCGTCACGTCGATATAGGGAACAACGTTGATCTGGTTCATCAGGCGACGGGAACGGCGGCGAGACACAGCTTAGCCCTTCCGTTGCAGGATGTTGGAGAACTCTTCGATGAAGCTCTCGTAACGCACCGCCAGACGATCCACATTGGCGGTAAAGCGGTTATAGGCGATCACGGCGGGGATTGCCGCAAACAGGCCCATGGCCGTCGCGATCAGCGCTTCGGAAATACCCGGCGCCACCTGCGCCAGCGTCGCCTGCGCCACGTTGGCCAGTCCACGGAAAGAGTTCATGATGCCCCACACCGTGCCGAACAGGCCGATATACGGGCTGACCGAGCCGACTGAAGCGAGGAAGGGCAGGTGCGAGTCCAGGTCATCCATTTCACGGTTGTAGGCGGCACGCATGGCGCGGCGGGCGCCTTCCATGACGTCGCTTACCTCCATGCCGCCCTGGCGCTTGAGTTTGGCGTACTCCTTGAAACCCGCCTCGAAAATGGCGGCCATGCCCTGTGCGCTACGTCGACCGGTAGTCACGCTCTCATACAGCTTGTTGAGGTCGCCGCCGTTCCAGAACGCGTTCTCGAACGCCGCCGCTTCGTCCACGGCACGATTGAGCACGGCCACCTTGATGAAGATGTACCACCACGACACCAGCGAGGCGACCAGCAGCAGCAACATCACTGCCTGCACCGGCAGCGTGGCGCCAGAAACCAGACTGAAGACGGATATGTCCTGTGCAACGTTCATGCAAACTCCTGTATCTTGCTTCGTATATGTTCCGGGATGGCTACCGGCCTGAATCCTTCGGCGGTCACGCACACCACCACGATATGCGCCGTGACCAGTTTTTCTTCATTCCGCCAGATTTCCTGCTCAAACTCGAACGCGCTGCGCCCCAGTTTGACGATGCGTGCCAGCACGCGCAGTTCATCATTGAATTTTGCCGGACGCAGGTATTGCAGCGCCGCGCTGCGGATAACGAACACGAGACCATGCTGCGCCCGCAGGTCGGTCTGCTCGAAGCCCATGCTGCGCAGCCATTCGGTGCGGGCGCGCTCGCAGAACTTGAGGTAATTGCCGTGATACACCACCCCGCCAGCATCGGTATCTTCGTAATAGACGCGCACCGGCCAAGTGAAAGTGGACCGCTCACTCACTCCACAGTTCCCCGCTGGCCATGTCCTTGGGCATTGGCAGGCCGAAATGCTGGTACGCCATCTGGGTTGCCACCCGGCCGCGCGGAGTGCGCATCAGATAGCCTTGCTGGATCATGTAAGGCTCCAGCACATCCTCGATGGTGTCACGCTCCTCGCCAATGGCCGCCGCGAGGTTATCCAGCCCCACCGGGCCACCGCCGAACTTTTCCAGTATGGCCAGCAACAGCTTTCTATCCATGACGTCGAAGCCCAGCTTGTCCACGTCCAGCATACGCAACGCCGCATCGGCGATTTCGGATGACACCATGCCATCACTTTTGACCTGGGCATAATCGCGCACGCGGCGCAGCAGTCGATTGGCGATCCGCGGCGTACCGCGCGAACGCCTGGCGATCTCGAGCGCCCCGGCGGCATCCATCGCCACCTCCATCAGGCTGGCAGAGCGATGCACGATACGTCCCAACTCTTCCGGCGTGTAAAACTCCAGGCGCGCGACAATGCCGAAACGGTCGCGCAGCGGGTTGGTCAACATGCCTGCCCGCGTGGTTGCGCCGACCAGCGTGAACGG
>DAIDAS010000044.1 GCA_027310505.1 bacterium | reverse complement strand
GCCAACCCATAGCGCGCCAACGCGATGCGGTCGGGCTCGATGTTGAGATAGAAGCCCACAGTGATTCGCTCGGCATAGGCGCTGGTTGTGCCGGGCACCGTCTTGACCACAGCCTCGATCTCCTTGGCGAGTTTCTCCATTTCCCCCAGATCCTTGCCGAACACCTTGATGCCGATGGGCGTGCGGATGCCGGTAGAGAGCATGTCGATGCGCGCCTTGATGGGCATGGTCCAGGCGTTGGATACGCCTGGAATCTGCACCGCCTGGTCCAGCTCGGCGATGAGTTTGTCGATGGTCATGCCCGGGCGCCATTCGGACTCCGGCTTCAGGTTGATGACGGTTTCGAACATCTCTACGGGGGCTGGATCAGTTGCCGTGTTGGCACGGCCTGCCTTACCGAATACCGAGGCGACTTCAGGGAAGTTCTTGATGATGCGATTCTGCGTCTGCATGATCTCGGCCGCCTTGGTGACCGAAAGCCCCGGCAACGTGGCCGGCATGTAGAGCAGCGTACCCTCGTTCAGGGTCGGCATGAATTCGCTGCCGAGCCTGGACAAGGGGTAATAGGTCACCCCCAGGGCAACCATCGCCAGCAGGATGGTGATTTTCTTCCAGCGCATCACGCCCGCGATGATGGGACGGTAGAGCCAGATCAGGACGCGATTGATGGGGTTCTTCTGCTCCGGGATAATTTTGCCCCGGATAAAGATCAGCATCAGCACCGGTACCAGGGTCACCGACAACAGGGCTGCGCCTGCCATGGAGAATGTCTTGGTATAGGCCAGCGGCTGGAACATCCGGCCCTCCTGTGCCTCCAGCGTGAAGACAGGCAGGAAGGACACCGTGATGATGAGCAGGCTGAAGAACAAGGCGGGGCCCACCTCCTTGCAGGCATCGATCATGAGTTGAACCCGAGGTGTGTCAGGTTGGGCCCGCTCGATGTGCTTGTGGGCGTTTTCGATCATCACGATGGCCGCATCCACCATCGCCCCGATGGCGATGGCGATGCCGCCCAGACTCATGATGTTGGAATTGAGTCCGAGACTGCGCATCAGCATGAAGGCGATCAGCACCCCTACCGGCAGCATCAAGATGGCAACGAGGGCACTCCGCACGTGCATCAGGAAGAGCACGCACACCAGTGCGACGATGATACTTTCCTCGAACAGCGTGGATTTCAGGTTCTCGATGGCCCGATGAATGAGATCGGAACGGTCATATACAGTCTCCACCGTCACTCCGGCAGGTAGCCCCGGAGCGATCTCGGCAAGCTTCTGTTTGAGATTGTGGATGACCTCCAATGCATTCTGGCCGTAGCGGGACATGGCGATCCCTGCAACCACTTCGCCTTCGCCGTTTAGTTCAGTGAAGCCGCGCCGCTCATCGGGAGCAAGTTCCACCCGCGCAACGTCGCGCAACAGAACGGGCGTGCCCTTGTCGGCTTTGACCACCAGGCTTTCCAGGTCGCCTGTGCCACGCAGGTAGCCCTTGCCTCGCACCATATATTCGGTTTCGGTCATCTCGACGACACGGCCACCGACATCGCGGTTGCTGTTGCGGATGACTTCGGTAATGCGTGCTGGCGAGATGCCATAGGCCTGCAGCTTGCGGGGATCGAGCACCACCTGGTATTGCTTGACGAAGCCCCCCACGCTGGCCACCTCGGCCACGCCATGGGCCTTGGCGAGCTGGTAGCGCAAGTACCAGTCCTGAATGGTGCGTAACTCCTCCAGCGTGCGGTTCTTTGCGATAACCGCATACTGATAAACCCAGCCTACGCCCGTAGCATCCGGCCCCAACGTCGGCGTCACGCCGGCGGGTAGCCTGCCTGTTGCCGCATTGAGGTATTCCAGCACGCGGGAGCGCGCCCAGTAGATGTCGGTGCCGTCTTCAAAAATGATGTAGACGAAGGAAGCTCCGAAGAACGAGAATCCCCTCACCACCTTGGATTTTGGCACCGAGAGCATCGCCGTGCTGAGTGGATAGGTGATCTGGTCTTCCACCACCTGAGGTGCCTGTCCGGGATACTCCGTATAGACGATGACCTGGGCGTCCGAGAGGTCGGGGATGGCATCCAAGGGTGTCTTGAGCAGGGCGTAAATACCGCCGGCAACCACCATGAAGGTAGCCAGCAGGATCAAAAAAACGTTCCTGACCGACCAGGCAATGATGCGTTCAAGCATGTCTAATGCCCCTCATGTCCGGCAGGAGCGGCAGGAGCCGGTTCCGTCTTGGAGGAAGGCGCGGCACCGTGCTGGCTATGCCCGCCAAAGCTGCCCAACGCCGCCTTGAGGTTGCTTTCGGCATCGATGAGGAAGTTGGCACGCACGACGACCTGTTCGCCTTCGCCCACTCCTTCAAGCACTTCGACATAGCTGTCACTACGTTGGCCGAGCTTCACTTCTCGTGGTTCGAACATGCCTTCGCCCAACTGGACCAGCACGATCTGACGTACTCCGCTATCGATCACCGCGGAATCAGGCACGGTCAGGGATGCCGCCTTGCCGTGCCCGGAAGCCAACTCAACACTGGCAAACATGTCAGGCCTCAACATACCACCCGGATTGGACAGCTCGACCCTGATCTGGGCGGTTCTCGTCTCGGGATTCACCGTGGGGTAGATATAAGTAACCTTGCCGCGCAAGTCCTTGCCGGGATAGGCGTCCACCACGATCTTGACTGACTGCCCCACATGCACCTGCGCTAGATCCTGCTCAAACACGTCTGCGATGAGCCAGACTGCGGACAGGTCGGCGATCTTGAACAATGGCTCGCCCGGCATGAAACGCATGCCCTGAAGCGCGGTCTTTTCCAGCACCACGCCGCCTGCCGGCGCATACATGGTCAGGGTGCGGGTGGCTTTGCCTTCCTGTTGCAGCTTTTGCAGCTGAGCATTGGAAATGTCCCAGTTTCGCAAGCGTTTCAGGGCGCCCTCCGACAACTGGTCGGTACCTGCTTGCGATTCGGAAGTGCCGTTTTTGAGGGATTGCCGTCCCCGCCACGCAATCAGATACTCTTCCTGGGCGGAGACCAGCTCCGGACTATAGACCTCCATCAATGGCTGGCCGTGCCCGACGGGTTGTCCCGTGGCGTTGACGAAGAGCTTTTCGATATAGCCTTCGAATTTGGTCGTGACCGTCGAGATGCGCCGTTCGTCGAGCTGGAAGCGCCCGACAGCACGCACCGTCCTGACCAGATCCCGCACGGTGACGGCTTCGGTTCTGACCCCCAGCTTCTGAACCTTGTCGGGGCTGATCCTTACTTGATTGGATGCGGTCTGCTCGTCCGCGTAGACGGGAACATAGTCCATGCCCATGGAGTCCTGCTTTGGCACCGGCGAGGTGTCGGGCAGGCCCATGGGGTTGCGGTAGTAAAGCACTTTACGCTCCGCATGTGCGGTGTGCGCCGGGGCAGTTGTTTGCTGTGCCGGTGCCTCATCGGCATACACAGGAACGTAATCCATACCCATGCTGTCTTTCTTGGGAACGGGGGATGTATCCTGCAAGCCCATCGGGTTGCGGTAATAAAGGATTTTCTGTTCAGGCTTGGCAATCACCGTCGGATGCTCCGGGGCGGCGGACTGTTTCGCGCCTAACCAGAACCCCGCACTGCCCGCCATAACCAAGCCAAGCACCCCCAATGCGATCCAGAGTGTGGAACGCTTCATAGTTCTTCTCCCAACATTTTTTCAATTTCTGACAGCCGCAACTCTTGCTCAACCTGGGCCTTGAACCCGTCTTGGCGAGCACGCTTAATAGCTCTTTGGGCATCCAGCAGGGTCGCAAAATCGACTTTGCCAGTTTCATATCCAGCCAAGGCAGACTTGAAGGTCAACTCCGCCTGTGGCAGCAAGGTGTCATTGATCAACTGCTCCTGCCTCCTGGAAGATTCCAGTGCAATTAGGGTTTCCTGCAGATCCCCATCCACCTGATTTGAAATCGCCTGTTGACGCTCTTTCGCTGCGGCGAGCATCGCTGTTGCTTCACTTTCCTGGGATCGGCGAGTATTGAAACGAATAGGGATATTGACCTCGACCATGGCCTCCCAGCTGTCAATGCTGCCACCGCGCTGAATAGGAGCGATGCCAAAAGTGACATCGGGATAGCGATTTTTCTCCACCAAACGGCGGTTGGCATCCGCAGCGGCGATCTGCGCTGCCTGGACAGTGAGTTGCGGATTGTTACGGATGATCTTTTCTTGCAATGAGGATGCGTCGAGTTTCCCTGTTGGAATTGGCCGTAGCGCTTGCGGCTCGGCAATTTTGGCATGCTGCGGTCGGCCCAGCGCAGTATTAAGCCGGGTCATAGCATGGTGCTGCTCGGTTTCCAGATTAATAATCTCTGATCGCAATGTAGTCTTCTCGACCTGGGCACGAATCACGTCCTGTTGCGGAACCAGCCCACTGGCATATCTCACTTGAGTGACAGCCTCCAAATCGTTCAGAATCCGCAGGACTTCTTCATTTAACCGTCTCATTCCTGCAGCCTGGTAGTACTGTGCGTATGCGCTTTTGATCCTAGCATGGACTTCCGCCAGAACACCCAGTCGCTGCCCTCGGACCTGAGCCAATTGGGCAGTGGCGACTTCCTGGCGAAGATCACGTTTCCCCCATAAAGGGATGCTCTGCATCAGGGTGTATTTGGTGCCGCTGCCCTTGCCCGGCAACGGGTTGAAGCTGTCCGGAGCCCCCGGTCCGGCAAAGTCCTGCAACTCGACCCGTAGCACAGGATCTGGCAAGGCGCCTGCAGGCTGAATACGCTCTCCGGCCGCATTGATCTCGTAGCGCATAGCGGCCAATTCCGGGTTGTGCGTGTCGGCCCATTGCAGCAACTCTTGCAGGCTTGCGCCGATGGGTTGCTCGCTCAATGCATCAGCATTGACTGTGGAAGCCGGGAGAGCCAGCCACACTGCAGCCATCAGGGATGCCCATTGTTTATTCATCTTCATTGCATTCACCTATGCGATTCGGGCCGGCCCGATTTCCTGCCGGCCCTCATCCTTATTTCAACGGCTTGATCTGGGTGATCGATGGGGATCCGCCATTGGCTTTCACAAACTGGAATTCCACCTGGTCCCCGATGGCGATCCCATCAAGCTGGGATTTGTCTGCTACCGGGAAGAACATCGTCATGGCAGGCCAGTCGAGTTCGGGCACGGCTTCGTGCTTGAGCTTCACCTTGCCGGCGGCCTTGTCTATGGCGACGACCTCGCCTTTCACGGTATAGATCTTTTGCGCTTCAGCCTTGGGGTGATGGACATCGTTCGCGTAAACAGCAGGGATGCATGTAGCAAAGATCAGGCTTGCCAGTACGGTCGTAAAAATTCGTTTCATAGCTTTCGTTTCCTCAGAATCAAATTGGCTCCGGGAGAACAATGTCCGCCCGGAGCATCCGTTGAATTAGTGCTTGTGAGCGTCGTCTGAACCCATAGACATGCAGTCAGCCCCCATCATCATGTGGTGCTCTTCCATCATCTGCCCCATCATGTCATCCATGAGTTTCTGATGTTGGCTAATCCACTCCTCATGCTCCTGCATCGTCATACCGGCATTGGGCTTCATCTCCTGCATCTTGCCCATGGTCTCGTGCATCATTTTCATGTGCTCACTCATGAGCTTTTGTCGTTCAGCCCCCTTGGCAGCTTCGGCCTGTTGAAGCTTCTGCTTGGCTTGGTGAAGCTTCAGAGTCATCTGTTTCTGGTTCTCGTCAGGGCCAGCAACTGCAGACATTGCGGTAAAACCCAAGCCGCAGATGGCGAGCGTTACGACGATTTGGCGAATAGTTTGCTTATTCATGATTGATACTCCTTTGTTAGGATTGAAATTCTCCCGGCAATGGCTCGGGAGTACAGCGCTAACCTTTAGAAATCTTGTTGCAGCAGCCTTTGGGCCTGGCGTGCGCCTGTGCGGCAACGTTGCCATCCGTGAAGTCGTACAGCGATGACTTCAGGTGGAACCACCAAGTGTCAACAGGCTTGATCCCTGCATCACTCAGCCATGCCAGTACTTGACTGAAAGCATGGGCGGACGCATCGTACGTGACGATCAGTGCGTCACTACGGCCACTCACTCTCAGCGACAGCTGTTCTGGCGCGTGACTTTCGACTTGGCGTAGCAGAGCCCCAGACACATCCGGAGTGCTAATGCGCACTTTGCGGCTGACGAGATATTCAGTCGCGGAACTGGCTTGATGATCAGGATGAGACATCGATCTTCCTCCGCTGCAACATTCCTTGGAATGAGCTTCGAACTCGCCGATGCAAGGATGTGTAGACACCCTTAGGC
>DAIDAS010000447.1 GCA_027310505.1 bacterium | reverse complement strand
GATTAAATGTCGAAACTGCTGATCGTCGAATCGCCTTCCAAGGCCAAAACACTGAAGAAATACCTGGGAAAGGATTTCGAAGTGCTGGCCTCGTACGGCCATGTGCGCGACCTGATTCCAAAATCCGGCGCCGTCGATACCGAGCAGGATTTCGCCATGAAGTACGAAATCATCGACCGCAACGCCAAACATGTGGATGCCATCGCCAAAGCGGTCAAGGCGAGCGACGCCATCTACCTGGCCACCGACCCGGATCGCGAAGGCGAGGCCATTTCCTGGCATATTGCGGAAATTCTCAAAAGCAAGAAACTGCTGAAGGACAAGCTGCTGAAGCGCGTGGTGTTCCACGAAATCACCAAGAGCGCGGTGCAGCATGCCATCGACGAGCCGCGCGACATTTCCATGCCGCTGGTCAACGCCCAGCAGGCGCGCCGAGCGCTGGATTATCTGGTCGGCTTCAACCTGTCGCCGCTGCTGTGGAAAAAGATCCGCCGCGGCCTCTCCGCCGGGCGCGTGCAAAGTCCGGCGCTGCGCCTGATCGTCGAGCGCGAACTGGAAATCGAGGCATTCAAGGCCCGCGAATACTGGACCATTCACCTGGAGAGCAGGAAGCAGAAGCAGGCGTTCGATGCCAAGCTGGTGCAATTGGCCGGCAGCAAAGTTGAGCAGTTCACTGTCACCACCCAAGAGCAGCAGGCCGAAATCGTCGGCAAGCTGCTCGCCGCAAGTGCGGGCAAGACTACCGTTTCACGGGTCGAAAAGAAACAGAAAAACCGCAGCCCGGCGGCGCCGTTCACCACCTCGACCCTGCAGCAGGAAGCCGTTCGCAAACTGGGGTTCACCACCAGCCGCGCCATGCGCATCGCCCAGCAACTGTACGAAGGCATCAACATCGGTTCCGAAGGCACGGTCGGCCTGATCACCTATATGCGTACCGATTCCTTCAGCCTTGCGGCAGAGGCGGTAATGCAGATTCGCGACTATATCAAGGGCCATTTCGAGCCGGAATACCTGCCGAAATCGCCAATCATGTACAAGACCAAGGCCAAGAACGCGCAGGAAGCACACGAGGCGATCCGCCCCACCGATATCCGTCGCTCACCCGACAGTCTTCGCAATCACCTGACGCCCGAGCAATTCCGCCTCTACGACATGATCTGGAAGCGCGCACTGGCCTGCCAGATGGCGCCGGCCAAATTTGACGCGGTCAGCGTCGACCTCGCCGTGGGCGGGGATGCCAACCTGTTCCGCGCCACCGGCCAGACCATGATTTTCCCCGGCTTCATTGCCGTGTACATGGAAGGCATGGACGACGCCGAGGAAGAAGGCGAAAGCAAGCTGCCCGCGCTGGAAGTGGGCGAAGTGCTGGACGTACAGAAAATCTGGGGCGATCAGCACTTTACCGAACCGCCGCCGCGGTACTCCGAAGCCAGCCTGGTCAAGGCACTGGAAGAATTCGGCATCGGACGTCCTTCCACCTATGCCAGCATCATCTCCACGCTGCAGGACCGCGAATACGTACTGCTCGACAACAAACGCTTCAAGCCTACCGACGTCGGCCGCATCGTCAACAAGTTCCTCACCGAGCACTTCACCAAGTACGTCGATTACGACTTCACCGCGAATCTCGAAAACGAGCTGGACGACATCGCCGAAGGCGAGCGCGACTGGATTCCGGTGCTCAACGAGTTCTGGCAAGGTTTCAACCGCCAGATTCTGGAAAAGGGCGAAGTCGAACGACCGGGCACCGAAATACTGGATGAAGCCTGCCCCAAGTGCGGCAAGCCGCTCTCCAAACGCCTGGGCAAGCGCGGCAGTTTCATCGGCTGCACCGGTTACCCGGAGTGCGACTACACGCGCAACCTCAACGGCGATGTGCCAGCCAACAACGAACCGGTCACGGTCGGACAAGATCCGGAGAGCGGCAAGGATGTCCTGCTGCTCAACGGCCCCTATGGCCCTTATCTGCAGGTCGGGCAGTCGGGTGACGACCCCAAGAAAAAACCCAAGCGCGTCAGCATTCCCAAGGAAATCTCGCTGGCCAACATGTCGCTGGATATCGCGCTGAAACTGATCGCCCTGCCACGCGAAGTGGGGTTGCACCCGGACACGGGCAAGAAAATCACGGCCGGGATCGGACGTTTCGGCCCCTACCTCAATCACGATGGCACGTTCAAATCGATCCCGAAGTCGGACAGTATTTTCGACATTGACCTGCCACGTGCCGTGGAATTGCTGGCGCAGGCAAAAGCCAAAGCTGCTCCCTTGCGGGAACTGGGCGAACACCCGACCGAAAGCGGCAGCATCGCCATCTATTCCGGCCGCTACGGCCCTTATGTGCAGCACGGCAAGATCAACGCCACGCTGCCCAAGGACATGGAGACTGAATCGGTGACGCTGGAACAGGCGCTGGAATTACTGGCTGCAAAAGCGGCCAAGGGAGCACCAGCCAAAAAGAAACCAGCTGCCAAGAAAACCCCGACCAAAAAGCCTGCGGCAGAAAAACCGGCCGCAAAAAAAGCCACCACAAGCAAGAAAAAGACGGCCTGAGCCTTCAACACATGTCAATAAAAAAGCCGGGCTTGTCCCGGCTTTTTTATTGTCATGCCTCCAGCGCATCAGCTCAGCTTGCGAACTCCATTGCTGCTCTCGATCCACTTGCGGATACGTTGTGCATCACCAATCCGGGTATATTTGCCCCAGGAATCCAACAGCACGATGATCAGCGGCTGATCCGCGATCTGCGCCTGCATTACCAGGCAACGGCCCGCCTCGTTGATGAATCCGGTCTTGGACAGGCCAATCTGCCAATCGCTATTGCGCACCAGAATGTTGGTGTTGCGGAATTCGATCGGACGGGACGAGCCATGCACCGCGACCTCATAGGAAGGGGTCGTGGTCACCTGGCGAATCTCGGGATACTGGTAAGCCGCCTTGACCATTTTTGCCAGATCTTCCGCGGTAGAAACATTCTCGCTGTTCAACCCGGTACCATCAACGAAGTGCGATCGGGTCATGCCAAGCAGGGCCGCCTTGGCGTTCATGGCAAGGACAAATGCGCCGAATCCGCCCGGATAGGCGTTGCCGAGAGCGGCAGCTGCGCGATTCTCCGACGACATCAGCGCCAGTTGCATCAGTTCGCGGCGAGTTAGTGTGGTGCCTACACGCAAGCGGGAACTGGTGCCCTTGAGGGTGTCGACTTCAGCCTCGCTGACCGTCAGCAGTTCATCCGGGGATTGATGTGCATCCAGCACCACCATGGCGGTCATGAGCTCGGTCACGGAGGCGATCGGTGTCGGCTGATCCGTACTCTTGGCATACAAGACTTCGCCGGTATTCTGGTTGAGAATCAGCGCCTTGGAGGAAGCCAGGCGCAGATTGCCGCCGCTGGTCGAATCATCCTTGAACACGCTACGCTCACGGCTATAGTTGACGGCCTGCATCCGGTACTTGCCATTTGCACGCAAAGTTCGAATGATCTTGTGGCTGGTTGCCGCATGCTTGGAAATTTGCGCCTTTTGCCCAACAGCCGCCTTGCGGTGTGCGGCCTCGGCAGAAACCGAAGGAATCATCAAAGCCATCACGCAGCCCAACACCAAGAATTTGCGCACCATGCACCTCCCACAAGCAAGTTATCGAAAGCATATTAGCCAAATTGTTACAACTTGTCATCAAGATAGGTGGGAAAGCTTAGAAATTGTCTCAGCTGTCCAACCCCACCCTGCCAGCCACTTTATGCGAGAATATCAGCGAAATCCTTTTTTAAATTTGACCGCCATGAATATCCCCAGCCAACTTCGCTACACGCCGCACCACCTCTGGATTGAGTCACAGCCCGACGGTACGGTGCGCGCCGGCATTACCGACCACGCGCAGGAAACTCTGGGAGACATCGTATTTGTAGATGCTCCAGCCATCGGAACCATGCTCCAGGCCGGGCAGCCCTGCGGCATCATCGAGTCGGTCAAGACCGCCTCTGACCTGCACGCACCGCTTAGCGGCACTGTGGTAGAGATCAACACCGGACTCCAGACATCCCCCGAGCAGATCAATGAAACGCCATATTCAGCCTGGATATTCAGGATGCAACCCGCAGATGCTGCAGGATGGGATCAGTTGCTCGATGCGGATGGCTACCGCAGCCTGCTTGATCAGTAGCCGGTTGCATCACGCATGCCAGCAAGGCATACTTGCCCCAACAACATCAGCAACAAGCTAGAGGAGACTCATTCGTGGCAACCGTGACTTTCAAAGGCGATTCGCTCAATGTAGGCGGTACTTTCCCTCGCATTGGTGAATCTGCACGCAGCTTCATGCTGGTGGACAAGAACCTGAACGATGTGTCACTCAGCCAATTCTCCGGTCGCCGCAAGATCCTCAATATCGTGCCCAGCCTGGACACGGCGGTGTGTGCCATTTCCGCCCGAAAATTCAACGAGGCGGCCAGCGCACTGCCCAACACAGTCGTCATTGTCATTTCCGCCGACCTGCCGTTTGCCCAAAGCCGTTTCTGTGCGGTCGAAAACCTGCAGAACGTCGTCACGCTGTCGACCATGCGTGGCCGCGATTTTCATAAGGATTACGGCGTGATGATCACCGACTACCCGCTCGCCGGACTGACGGCGCGGGCAGTGATCGTGCTGGATGAAAACGACAAGGTGCTGCACTCGGAGCTGGTGCAGGATATTGGCAAGGAGCCGGATTACGACGCAGCGTTGACCGCCGCGCGCTTCATTTCGGTATAGTTTCCTGCAGCAAGCGCTGGCGGAGCAGATGCTCCGCTTCTATCGCCAGCCTTTCGAGCACCGCCTGCTGCGCCAGAAAAAGTTCTTCCTGCACTACCCGCGCGATCATTTCGCGCAGCTTGGGCATCAATTCTGCAACCACCGATTCCACCTGCTGTTCGCTGAGCGGCTGCAGTTGCCCTGACAATTCCGGTTCTGGCGCCACCGCTTCAACTACAGGCACATTCACGTCAAATTGCGGCGCCACAATAAACTCGGTCAGCAAGGGCGGCACATTCTCTGCTGCAACGTCCACAGGCAACAATTCCGCCCCATGATAGATTTCGGTCAGCACCGGGATATCAGCCGCGCCCTCCTCGCCGGCCGAGCTCACCGGGGGCTCATCAACCGGCATGGGCGCATGACTACGCTTCATCAGCGCATCCAGGCGATTCAACACCTGCTCAAACTGGCGCTTTTCTTCCCCGGTGTCTTCGGCCACCCTCAACCTCCAGCAATATCATGCGAACGAATGTCATAGCCACGGTCGCGGTAAAAACGAAAGCGCCCACGCGCACCCATACGATCTGCTTCGTCCGTGCCCACAATCTCGATCAACCCTTTGAATCGGCTGAAAAAAGGTGGGTAATCCGGCCGCAGATTGATCAGGACATCGTCATGCGTCAGATTATCTCCGCGCCAGTCGATCACGATCGGCGTTTCGGTCGCTAACGCATGATCGGGGCGACAATGCGGCAAAAAACCGGTAGGCACGCACGTCCAGAGCGCATCTTCAAGCTGCGCGGCAGCGGCCTCGTCAGGCACAAACACATACAGGCGCCGCTGCCGCGATAACGCCTGGCCCGCAAGCTCCGCCAAGTGGCGGAACTTGTTTTCAACATTGAAATAAAAGTCGATACGGGTCATGCAGGATTTATTTGCCGCAGCGCTGCATCAGAAAGTGTGTCAGCAGCGGCACCGGGCGGCCCGTTGCGCCCTTTTCCTTACCGGAGACCCAAGCTGTCCCGGCAATATCCAGATGCGCCCAGTCGTATTTCTTGGCAAAGCGTGACAGGAAGCAGGCTGCAGTGATGCTGCCGCCCGCACGTCCGCCAATATTGGCAATATCGGCAAAATTGCTTTTCAGTTGCTCTTGGTAATCGTCCCACAAGGGCATCGGCCATGCACGGTCAAAGGCCTCCTCGCCGGCGCTGGCCAGTTCTTTCACCAGGCTGTCAGAATTACCGAACAGGCCGGTGGCATGGTGCCCCAGCGCAATGACGCATGCGCCGGTCAGGGTCGCGATATCCACCACCACTTCCGGCTCGAAACGCTCGGCATAGGTCATGGCATCGCACAGCACCAAACGACCTTCGGCATCGGTATTCAGCACTTCAATCGTCTGCCCGGACATGCTGGTGACGATATCGCCAGGCTTGTTGGCATCGCCATCCGGCAGGTTTTCGCTGGCGGGGATCACCACGACAAGATTGATCGGCAGATCCATCTCGGCGACAGCCTTGAGGGCACCCAGCGCACTAGCGGCACCGCACATGTCGTACTTCATCTCGTCCATCTCGGCGGCGGGCTTGATCGAAATGCCACCCGCATCGAAGGTAATACCCTTGCCGATCAATGCCACAGGCTTCTGGCCAGCCTTGCCCTTGTTGTATTGCAGCACGATCAGCTTGGGTGGCTGACGGCTGCCGCGCGCGACACCGAGCAGCGAACCCATGCCCAGCTTTTCCATGTCGGCGCGTTCCAGTATTTCGGCCTTGAGGCCGTAACTTTTCGCCAGTTCCGTGGCTTGCTCGGCCAGATAGGTCGGGGTGCAGATATTTCCCGGCAAGTTGCCAAGATCGCGCGCCAGACGCACGCCGCCGGCAATCGCCAGGCCGCGCTTCAAGGCGGCGTCGCCCAGCTTGAGTTCGTTACGTTGCGGAACGTTAATCACCAGCTTGTAAACGCCACGGCGTTCTTCGCCTTTTTTGCACTGGGGATGTGCAAAACGGTAGACCGACGCCATGGTCAGTTCGACCATCTGCTCGATGCGCCAGGCAAGGTCGCGCTTCTTTACCGGGACTTCGGCCAGAAAACTTGCCGCATCGTTGGCACCGCTCCCGTCCAGCGCCTTGATGGAGGCTTGCACGGCCTGTCGGTACTCGCGCTCACGGAATTCCCGCTCCCGACCCAGTCCGACCAGCAGCACGCGGTCGCATAACGTACCCGGCACGTTATGCAACAACAGGGTGCTGCCCAGCTTGCCTTCCATGTCACCACGACGCATGATGCCGGCGAGGTAGCCATCCGAAGCACGGTCAATGGCTGTGGCTGCAGCCGACAGTTTGCGCGTTTCGAACACACCGACAATCACGCAGTCATTGCGCTGTTTTTCCGGGTTACCGTTTTTTATGCTAAATTCCATGGCTGAAGCCCTTTCCATAAAGTTATCCGATTATCCAACGTTTCCGCCCGAATTCAAACCCGGAATGATTTTCAAACGATCCCTGCTGCAGGAACTATTCTCCACGGCTTTCGCCACTTTCTTGGTGCTAGTGGGGATCGTCATCGCCCAACGCATTGCCTATTATCTGGGCTTTGCCGCACGCGGCAGCCTCGCCAGCGACGCGATCAACGCGCTGCTCGGTTTCAGCCTGCTGAAATTTCTGCCCATGCTGCTGTCTCTGACCATTTTTCTGTCGGTATTGCTCACGCTCTCCCGCTGGCATCGCGATAGCGAAATGGTGGTGTGGTTCAGCTCAGGGCTGGGACTTTCCGCCTGGGTACGCCCGGTGCTGGCATTCTCCCTGCCGATCATCGCGGTCATCGCACTGCTGAGCCTATTCGTTGCGCCTTGGGCCACAGAAAAAGGGATGGAGTTCCGCGATCAACTGGCCAGCCGTGACGAACTGGCCGCGATTTCGCCTGGCGTATTCAAGGAATCCAGCCACGCCGACCGGGTATATTTCGTGGAAAGCCTGAACGCACTGGGCAGTACGGTAAAGAACATATTCGTACAGTCGTTCCAGCACCAGAAACTGGGCATCATGGTGGCACAATCCGGCTATCGCACCACGGAACGCAACGGGGACACGTTTCTGGTCATGTCCAACGGACGGCGTTATGAAGGCAAGCGTGACTCCCCCGAGTTTTCGGTGACGGAGTTTGAACGTTACGCCATCCGCATCGAACCAAACGAGGTTCAGCACGATCCGCCTACCGCCAAGTCGAAATCCAGCCAGGAACTGCTCCAGACGCACAATAGCGATAACAATGCCGAACTGCAATGGCGGCTCGCCATGCCGATCTCCGCATTCGTGCTGGTATTGCTGGCGATTCCGCTGAGCTTTGTCGATCCGCGCGCCGGGCGGTCGGCCAACATGATCATGGCGCTCCTGATCTACATCATCTACAACAACCTGCTCAGCATCATGCAAGCCTGGGTGGCGCAAGGCAAACTGAACCCCATGATCGGCCTGTGGCCAGTCCATGGCTTCGTGCTGGCGCTGGCGGTCTATTTATTTTACCGACGGCTCTTCCTGCTGCCGCTGCTGCCAAGGTTTGCGCGCAGATGAAAATCGTCAGCCGTTACCTGCAACAGGAAATCATCAGCCACATCCTGGTCATCATGCTGGCGCTGATCAGCATGTTTTCATTCTTCGACCTGATCCAGGAACTGGACAACATCGGCAAAGGCACCTACGGCATGGGAACTGCGCTGCTGTTCGTACTGCTCAGTGCGCCGGGGCATGTCTATGAAATCGTGCCGGTGGCGGTGCTGATCGGTACCTTATACGCGCTGGCGCAACTGGCCCGCCATTCGGAACTGGTGGTGCTGCGCGTCAGCGGAATTTCCATGGCAGGTCTGGGGCTGATCCTGCTACGGGTGGGCGTTGTGTTCGCCATCCTGACTTTTCTGGTCGGGGAACTCATCACGCCGTTGAGTGAAAAAACCGCGCAACGCATGCGCATCAAGGCTACCGATTCGGTCGTGGCCCAGGATTTCCGTTCCGGCCTGTGGGTGAAGGACGGCAACAGTTTCGTCAACATCGAAGATGTACTGCCGGATGCCGGGCTGCTCAACATCCACATTTATGAATTCGATCCGGATTTTCGCCTGCGCATGATCAGCAACGCCAAAAGCGGCAGCTTCGAAAGCGGCAGATGGGATCTGCACGACGTGACACAAACCAGTTTCAGCAACAACAAGATCCACTCGCAGGTGTTTGCCAAGGCAAGCTGGCAATCGATGATTCGGCCGGAATTGCTGAATGTGCTGCTAGTCGTGCCTGAAAAAATGTCTGCGTGGAATCTGTATTTCTACATCCTCCACCTGAGCGAGAATCACCAGAAAACCACACGCCACGAGATCGCCTTGTGGTCGAAGATGGTCTACCCCATCGCCTGCGTCGTCATGGTGGTGCTGGCACTACCGTTCGGCTTCCTACAGCAACGTGCGGGCGGCATCAGTGCCAAGCTGTTTGCAGGCATCATGCTGGGCATCAGTTATCAGGTATTGAATCGCCTCTTCATCCACATCGGCCTGTTGAGCGACTGGCCACCTCCCATGAGCGCCACGGTGCCCACCCTGCTATATCTGGCGACGGGCCTGGGGATGCTGGTCTGGATGGAGCGGCGTTAAGCGGCAGGCACTGTGACAAGGCGCGTCTTTGCAAGACGATCATGCAAAAACTGGCCGTCCGGGTCTAGCAGCGCCCACCACAGGCCGATACCGCCGGCCATTAATCCAGCTCCGGCCACGAGCAACCGCAGAACCGCCCCGAGAAACGTCAACGGCATTCCATTGGCATAGACCACCTTGAGC
>DAIDAS010000418.1 GCA_027310505.1 bacterium | reverse complement strand
GCTAAACGGGTGACAGTGACTCCGCGCAACCTGGATAAATACCTTGGCGTGCAGCGTTACGATTTCGGCCTTGCAGGCAAGGAAAATCAGGTGGGGCAGGTGACTGGTCTCGCGTGGACGGAAGTGGGCGGTGAGTTGCTGACCATCGAAACCGTGCTGCTGCCAGGCAAAGGCAAGACCATCACCACCGGCAAGCTGGGCGAAGTAATGCAGGAATCCATCCAGGCGGCCATGAGCGTGGTCCGCAATCGCGCCAAGCGCTTGGGCATCAATGAGGATTTCTACGAGAAAAATGATATCCACATCCACCTGCCCGAAGGTGCGACCCCCAAGGACGGTCCTTCCGCCGGCATCGCAATCTGCACGGCACTGGTGTCTGTGCTGGCCAATATTCCGGTCCGGGCCGATGTTGCCATGACAGGCGAAATCACGTTGCGCGGAGAAGTGCTGCCCATCGGCGGACTTAAGGAAAAGCTGCTGGCAGCACATCGCGGCGGCATCAAGACCGTGATGATTCCGGAACAGAACGTCAAGGATCTGGTGGATATTCCTGACAACATCAAGAACCGTCTGGACATCCATCCGGTGAAATGGATCGATCAGGTGCTGGAAATCGCTCTGGAGCGCATGCCGCAACCTGCTGATGCCACAGCTAAGCCGGTTGAAATCCCCGCCGGAGGAAACGTGGTTGAAGCCTCCGGCATCACCACGCATTAGGGCTCAATAAAACGCGGGAAAGGCTTGACATGGCCTTTTCCCGCTTGTTATAAAGCGGATTGCAGGGTTGCTCCTGTTATTCTTACATAATGTCGAAAGGGGATTGCTCGTGAACAAGTCTGAACTGATTGATCAAATCGCCAAGGCTGCTGGTCTGTCCAAGGCCGCAGCAGGTCGTTCGCTGGATGCTACTACTGACGCAATTGCAAAAGCTCTGAAGAAGGGTGATCTCGTCACTCTGATCGGTTTTGGTACCTTCTATGTTGGCAAGCGTGCTGCCCGTAGTGGCCGCAATCCCCGTACCGGCGCCACCATCAAGATCAAGGCTGCAAATTCTCCGAAGTTCAGGGCTGGTAAATCTCTCAAGGATGCTGTAAACTAGCAGACTTTGGTGATAACAACGGCATCAAGAGGGTGCTTAGCTCAGTTGGTAGAGCGTCGCCCTTACAAGGCGAATGTCGGCGGTTCGACCCCGTCAGCACCCACCAAATAAATGCCGGATTTTTGTAGTAAACAAGTTTCATGGAGTGGTAGTTCAGTTGGTTAGAATACCGGCCTGTCACGCCGGGGGTCGCGGGTTCGAGTCCCGTCCACTCCGCCAACAATAAATGGCGAGCCTGATGGCTCGCCATTTTTGTTTCTGGCTTCGCTGAAGCTCCTCTCTAGCCTATTTGTCTGTGGTATAGTCAACGCTTTTTCAATCCTCGCTGGAGAGCCTCATGGTGTATGCCTGAGCGTGATTCTGGTGGTTGCAACAGAAAGTTATCGTTATGTTAGAAACATTTCGCGAGCATTCCAAAGGCTGGCTGGCCAAACTGATTCTGGCTTTAATCACTGTTCCATTTGCGTTATGGGGGATCGATTCCTACCTGCAGGGTGCGGGTTCGAATGTTGCAGTTGCCAAAGTGGACGGCAAGGGCATCACAGTCCAGGAATACGGCAATGCCCTACAGGAAATGCGCAATCAGTTACAGGCATCAGGCAAGGCTGATCCTGCGTTGCTGGAAGATCCGGCAGTCAAGGAATCCGTATTGAACAAACTGATTGTGACGCGCCTGATGAACGCGGAAGTGCGGCACGCCAATTTCACCATCAGTGATGCGCAACTGGGCAAGTTTATTGTGAGCCTGCCGGAATTTCAGCAGAACGGAAAATTCTCGCAGGAGCTGTATGACAGCATTCTGACCCAGAATCACCTGACACCAAGCCAGTTCGAAGCACGTATCCGGGCAAGCCTGCTATCGCAGACCGCGCGTGAGAGTATTGCCGCGACAGCCAGCATGTCCCATGCCGCTCTGGACAATACCCTGCGCATCGAGTACCAGCAGCGGGAAGTAAGCGTTGCGGACATCAAGGCAGATGATTTCCTTGCGCAAACCAAGGTGGGTGAGGCGCAGGTGCAGGCTTTCTACGATAAGAACAAGGACAAGTTCCGCGTGCCGGAACAGGTCAAGATCGAATATGCCATGCTTTCAGCCAATAGTTTCATCCCATCCATGCAGGTCTCGGAGGATGAGGTCAAGAAGTACTACGCTGAGAATGCTGCAAAATACCAGGGTGAGGAACAGCGCCGAGCCAGCCATATCCTGATCGGTTTCGGCGGCAAGACTGACCCGGCGTCCAAGAAGGCGACCAAGGAAAAAGCGTTGTCAGTGCTGGCTGAGGTCAAGAAGGATCCAAAGAAATTCAGTGAGCTGGCCAAGAAATATTCACAGGATCCGGGTTCTGCCGACAAGGGCGGTGACCTTGGTGTTTTTGGTCGGGGCATGATGGTGAAACCGTTTGAAGATACGGTATTCAGCATGGCGCCGGGCGCTATTAGCGATTTGGTGGAGACTGAGTTCGGCTACCATATTATCCAGCTGACCGAGATCAAGGGACAGGGCAAATCGTATGACGAAGTCAAAGCCAGTATTCGTGGCGATTTGATGTACCAAAAGGCGTTGGCCAAGTTTGCAGAACAGGCTGAAACCTTTAGCAACATGGTGTACGAACAGTCCGACAGTCTCCAGCCCGTCGTCAAGACTTTTGGTATTCAAACGCAAACCAGCCAGTGGATGAGTCGTGATGATGCCATGAAGTTTTTCAAGAACGACAAACTGGTGAATGCCATTTTCTCTGCCGAGGTATTGAAGGACAAACGGAATACCGAGGCTGTCGAGGCTGCGCCTAACACTCTGGTGTCGGCGAGGGTTCTGGAGTACAAGCCTGCAGCGGCCCGCAGCTTTGCGGAGGTTCGTCCTGCGCTGGAATCGTATCTCAAGCATGAACAGGCCATGACCCTGGCCAGCAAGAAGGGGGCCGAGGTGCTGGCTGGCTTGCGTCAGGGCAAGAATGTGGCTGACCTCAACTGGATCCCTCCGGTAGTCATCGACCGCAAGAATGCGCAGGGTCTGAGCGATGAGGTGATGGGGAAGGCATTCACCATTGATGCTGCCAAGACACCGGCGTTCGATATGATCGAGAAGAAAAATATAGGGTATACCCTGATTCGCATCAGCCGCGTGGATAGTGCCGTGCCGACCGATGAGGCAGAGAAGAAGCCGTTGGCTGGCGAGGCGCAAGCTGCGCTGGCAGAGGAGTATGTGGCGGCTTATCTTGCTGGGTTAAAAGCCAAGGTCAATATCACGATCAACCGGCAATTGATGACTAGCAACGTTCAGTAACAGGGCGTTGCAGCAAAACAAAAAGGGGCGAAATCGCCCCTTTTTATTTTGCTGCGCATCGGATTGGTAACTTCCGATGCGTAGCCTTTAACCGGCCATGGATTCTACCGAGCCGGCAGCGGTGGTGTTCATGCCGCCGTCGACATAGGTGATTTCTCCGGTCACACCGCTGGCGAGATCGCTGCAGAGGAAGGCCGATACGTTGCCGACTTCTTCGATGGTGACGTTGCGGCGCAGCGGGGCATGCT
>DAIDAS010000410.1 GCA_027310505.1 bacterium | reverse complement strand
GCAGGACACCATTGCGCATGTAAAAAAATCCGTCACGGATTTTCCGTTGAAATTCGGCAATTTCCGCGACTAACCATTTGAATTGATATGACTGCAAAAACGCTTTACGACAAATTGTGGGAATCCCACGTGGTGCATCAGGAGACTGATGGTACTGCACTGATCTGGATCGACCGCCATCTGGTGCACGAAGTGACCAGCCCGCAGGCTTTCGAAGGCTTGAAGCTGGCCGGCCGCAAGCCGTGGCGGGTGGGTAGCATTCTCGCTGTGCCTGACCACAATGTCCCTACGACTGACCGTAGCCATGGCATTGCCGACCCGATCGCGCGCCTGCAAGTGGATACGCTGGACAAGAATTGCGCCGAATTCGGCGTGACGGAATTCAAGATGAATGACCAGCGCCAGGGCATCGTTCATGTCATCGGCCCCGAGCAGGGTGCGACCCTGCCCGGCATGACCGTGGTGTGCGGCGATTCGCATACCAGTACGCACGGTGCGTTTGCCGCGCTGGCGCACGGCATCGGCACGTCTGAAGTCGAACACGTGTTGGCGACGCAATGCCTGGTGGCCAAGAAATCCAAAGCCATGCAGGTGCGTGTCGAAGGGGTTTTGCCGAAGGGCGTGACCGCTAAAGATATCGCCCTGGCAGTGATCGGCAAGATCGGGACGGCAGGCGGAACAGGCTATGCCATCGAGTTTGCCGGCGCCGCGATTCGCGCGCTTTCCATGGAAGGCCGCATGACGCTGTGCAACATGGCGATCGAAGCAGGTGCACGTGCGGGCATGGTGGCCGTGGACGACACGACCATCAACTATCTCAAGGGCCGTCCTTACGCGCCAAGCGCTGAGCAATGGGACAACGCGGTTGCCTACTGGTGTACCCTGCACAGCGATGAGGGCGCCCGGTTCGACGCTGTGGTGGAACTCGATGCAGCGAATATTCAGCCGCAGGTCACTTGGGGGACCTCGCCTGAAATGGTGGTGGGCGTGGATGGCCGCGTACCTGATCTGTCGCAAGCCAGAAACGAGGTGCAGCGCGGCGACTGGGAACGGGCCTACGCTTACATGGGAGTGACCGCTAACACGCCGATCAGTGAGATTCAGATCGACAAGGTATTCATCGGCTCCTGCACCAATTCCCGCATCGAAGACCTGCGGGCCGCCGCTGCTTTGGCCAAAGGCAAGCATGTCGCGCCCAACGTCAAGCTGGCGATGGTGGTGCCGGGCTCCGGGCTGGTCAAGGCGCAGGCCGAGCAGGAAGGTCTGGACAAGGTGTTCAGGGATGCCGGGTTCGAGTGGCGTGAGCCGGGATGCTCGATGTGCCTGGCGATGAACGCCGACCGTCTGGAGCCGGGAGAGCGTTGCGCTTCCACCTCCAACCGTAACTTCGAAGGGCGGCAGGGGCAGGGTGGGCGTACGCATCTGGTCAGCCCCGAAATGGCTGCTTCAGCGGCTATTGCCGGACATTTCGTTGATGTCAGGCAACTTGTTTAATGAGTGAAGGGATCAACATGAAGAAAATCATTGCTTTGGTTGTCGTCGCATTTGCGTTAAGCGCTTGCAACACCGTGCGCGGTGTCGGGCAGGATCTGGAAAAGGCCGGCGAAGCCGTGCAGAAATCGACCAAGTAATATGCAACCGTTTACCCGATTGAATGGTTTGGTCGCACCGCTGGATCGTGCCAACGTCGATACCGATGCCATCATCCCGAAGCAGTTCCTGAAGTCCATCCAGCGCAGCGGCTTCGGCCCCAACGCGTTTGACGAGTGGCGTTATCTCGACCACGGTGAGCCTGGCATGGACAACTCCACGCGCCCGCTGAACCCGGATTTCGTGCTGAATCAGCCGCGTTACCAAGGCGCCTCCGTACTGCTGGCGCGCGAGAATTTCGGCTGCGGCTCCAGCCGCGAACATGCCCCTTGGGCGCTGCTGGATTATGGCTTCCGCGCCATCATTGCGCCGAGCTTTGCCGATATTTTCTTCAATAACTGCTTCAAGAACGGCATCCTCCCGATTCGGCTGGATGCAACTGTCGTCGATCAGTTGTTCAATGAAGTGGCAGCAAGCGAAGGCTATCGCCTGGTGGTCGATCTTGAAAAGCAGGCTGTGACGACTCCGTCCGGCAAGAGTTTCGCATTCGACGTGGATGCCCACAGCAAATACTGTTTGCTCAACGGCTTCGACGACATTGGCCTG
>DAIDAS010000407.1 GCA_027310505.1 bacterium | reverse complement strand
GGAATCTTCGACACCAGGGGTCGGGATGGGGCTCGCCATCTGTCGCGCCATCGTAGAGGCGCATGGCGGCACGATAAAAGCCCGCAATCATATGGAAGGCGGGGCCTGCGTCACTTTGTGCTTGCCACTGGGCAACCCTCCTGTCGTGGCTCCGGAAACGGGGAACGCGACATGAGCGCAGTCGGCACCGTCATCCTGATAGAGGACGACTCCCAGATTCGGAACTTCGTTAAAGGGGCGCTGGAAGGTGAAGGCTGGAAAGTATTCGATACAGAGACTGGGCAGCGTGGGTTGATTGAGGCGGGGTCACGAAAGCCTGACCTGCTGGTAGTCGACTTGGGACTTCCCGACATGGATGGCGTGGATGTCGTTCGTGATTTCCGCAACTGGTCTACTGTACCGGTCCTCATCCTGTCCGCCCGTAGCGCCGAACAGGAAAAAATTCTCGCGCTTGATGCTGGTGCAGACGACTATCTGACCAAACCGTTCGGTGTCGGTGAGTTATTGGCGCGGGTGCGCGCTGTCACACGGCGCCGTTTACAGGGCGCAGATGCATCACCAAAGCTAGGTTTCGGTGATGTGGAAGTGGATTTCTCTCGGCACAGCGTGACTCGAAATGGGCAACCCATCCACCTCACCCAGATCGAATATCGCCTCCTCGGCATTCTGGTTGCCAATAGCGGAAAGATCATGAGCCACCGCCGGTTGATGCAAGAAGTATGGGGGCCGAACCACACTGAAAGCGCACACTATCTACGCATCTACATGAGCCACTTGCGCCAGAAACTGGAAGCCGACCCGGCGCAGCCTGTCTATTTGTTAACCGAGACCGGCATCGGATACCGGTTTGAACCATAGGAGAGTTTATGTCTGATCAAGCAGCGAAAAGCAGCATCTCAGCGCTGGCAATTGGCGCCATCGGCGTTGTTTACGGGGACATTGGCACTAGTCCACTTTATACGCTGCATGAAGTTTTTGCAGGATCCCACCCCCTCGCAATATCTCCTGAGAATGTACTCGCAATCCTCTCTCTTATTTTTTGGTCTCTGATATTTGTCGTATCAGTCAAGTATGTTGCCTTCATCATGCGCGCCGACAACCATGGAGAGGGCGGCATTATGGCGCTGATGGCATTGGCGCTTCGTACAAGTGAGGGACACCCCAAAAGCAGCCGATGGATCGTCATGCTGGGGATTTTCGGTGCAGCACTCTTCTATGGCGATGGTGTGATCACGCCAGCAATTTCAGTATTGAGTGCGGTCGAAGGAATTGAAATTGCCACCCCGGCTTTTAAGCCATATGTCATTCCCATCACGTTGGGAGTCTTATTTGCCCTGTTCTGGTTTCAGAAAAAAGGGACAGCAAGTATCGGGGCGCTCTTTGGCCCCGTCATGTGCCTCTGGTTCTCCACCCTCGCTCTTCTTGGCATTCTGAATATCCTGCATGAGCCTTCAGTTCTGCAGGCCCTGAATCCACTGCATGCACTACATTTTATTCATGACCACAAGACCGCAGCATTCCTATCACTAGGTGGCGTGGTCCTCGCACTTACCGGAGCTGAAGCGCTTTACGCAGACATGGGGCACTTTGGCAGAAAGCCAATCCAGGTGGCCTGGTTCTGGTTTGTCCTGCCTGCACTCACACTGAACTACTTCGGCCAGGGCGCGCTGTTACTGCATGATGCAAAAGCCGTAGCAAATCCCTTTTACCTACTGGCCCCAACTTGGGCGTTATATCCGATGATTATCCTGGCTACGGTTGCAACCATTATTGCTTCCCAAGCCGTGATCTCAGGTGCCTATTCGATTACAAAACAGGCAATGCAGCTGGGGTATTCGCCCCGCATGAATGTGATGCATACCTCAGAGGAAACTGCTGGCCAGATTTATCTGCCATTTATCAATTGGACTCTTTTGGTCGCAATTTTCATTCTGGTACTTAACTTCAAATCCTCCACAAACCTGGGAGCGGCTTACGGTATTGCGGTAACCGGAACAATGGTCATTACTACCATCCTGGCTTTTGTTGTCGTCCGAAAGCTCTGGGGATGGAGTTTGCTGACCGGTGCGCTTGTGATTGGTTTCTTGATGATGATCGATTTTGCCTACTTCAGCGCCAATGCAATCAAGATCGAAGAAGGCGGCTGGGTCCCATTAGCGATGGGGCTCTTTGCCTACACGCTGATGACCACCTGGCGCAAAGGGCGAGCCTTGCATCTCAAGCGCATCATGGAAGAAGGGGATGAACTTGAGGCCTTCATGAACATGATGAAAGATCACCCACCATTCCGCCCTGACGGAACGGCCGTGTATATGACGACCCATACCTCGGGGGTTCCCCATGCCCTGCTCCATAATCTCTACCATAACCAAGTGCTTCATCAGAACATTCTGCTGGTTACGACCAGGACTGAGGATATTCCTCATGTTCCGAAAATCGAACAGGTTAAGGTCGAGCACTTGCATAGTGGCTTTCATCGAATCATCGTCCACTATGGCTTCAAGGATGAAATTAATATTCCAAAAGCCCTTGAGCTAAGCATAAACCAAGGTATCGACTATGAGCCGATGCGGGCATCCTTTTTTCTGGGGCGTGATACCCTTATTCCAAAAACCCGCTCGGAATTGCCATACTGGCGCGAGTTGCTCTATGTCTGGATGTTTAAAAATGGCGGGGATGCAACGGCATATTTCAAGTTGCCGCCAAATCGTGTCATTGAACTTGGAACACAACGAATTCTTTAGAGTTTTCCAAACTGCTGCCACTTGAAAATTAGATGGTGTGAGTAATTTCACGCTTTGTATTGAGT
>DAIDAS010000402.1 GCA_027310505.1 bacterium | reverse complement strand
GCTCTGGCCCCGAAGCATAGATCTTACCGAGCGCGAAATCGAGGCTCTGACATGGTCAGCCCGCGGCAAGACTTCCAGTGAAATCGCCATCATTATCGGATTAAGTAAACGTACGGTTGATTTTCACATCGAGAATGCAAGGCGCAAGCTCGGTGTTGCGACACGCATCGAGGCGGTCGTCAAGGCTGTCTCTGGCGGTCTGATCGAGCCTTAATAGGCATTGCCTTTCTAAACCACCACTGACGTTTCTGCTATCACCAGGTTATTCACACACTCGCGTCTACTGTGATTTGTCACAGTATCTATGGGTTCTGTCCCTCCCTACAATGCCCCCATTTTTCCATGGCCTACGCATGATTTAACCAACTTGGTTGGTTAGCAATTTCGCCGCAATAAACATGGTGATTGGGACTGTAAGATTTTGACAGGGTGAATTTGATGCATTCAACGAGGAAGACATTTGCAGTCAGTGCAGCCATGCTGACCGCGTTACTGACCTTTGGTAGCGTATTTCACGTGGCAGCAGGTGCCCAAGACGGCAAGAAGCAGGGTGCAGTCGAGAAGACCGTCATCAGCGACATTTCCGCCGTAGACACAGTTGTCGTTAACGATACACAATCCAGACAGCTAAAGGTAGTCGCCGCACAGGCACATGATTTTGCCTTGCAAAGCGATGCGGTCGGATACATCGACTTCAACCAGGACCGCACTGTCCAGGTGTTTTCGCAGTTTCCGGGGCGTGTAAGGCAAGTATTCGCCAAGGCAGGGGATGATATTAAAAAGGGCTATCTGTTGTTTACGATCGATAGCCCCGACCTGGTTCAGGCAGAATCAAATCTCATTTCCACAGCTGGAATAGTTGCCTTGACAACCACGGCCTTGGATCGTGCAAGAAAGTTGATCGAAACTCAAGGCAACGCTCAGAAAGATCTGGATCAGGCTATATCCGATCAGCAGACGGCAGAAGGTAATTACAAGGCTGCGCGTGATACGGTGCGCATTTTTGGCAAATCCGACGAAGAGATGGACTGGATTATCGCCAGCCGCAAGGTCGATGGTGAACTGCGTATTGTCAGCCCATTTCCCGGTCGGATAACGACACGCAATGTATCGCCGGGACTCTTGGTGCAGCCCGGAAGCACACCGGCACCGTTCACAGTTGCTGATATCTCCACTGTGTGGATGGTGGCCAACGTGGCGGAAGATGAGTTGCCGAAACTCCAGATTGGTCAGGCTGTTTCAGTCTCTGTGATGGCCTACCCAGGACGGCAGTTCCAAGGGAAGATCACGAACATAGGCGCTTCAATAGATCCTGCCACCCATCGCATCCCGGTACGCACTGAAATCCGTGACCCGCATCACGAGTTACGTCCGCAAATGCTTGCCAATTTTATGATCCGGACAGGCATATCGCTTCGCGGCATTGGTATACCAATCAATGGGGTTGTCCGCGAAGGCGACGGCACCATGACAGTTTTTGTGACCTCTGACGGACATCGTTTCAAACGTCGCCCTGTCAAGCTTGGACTCATGCAGAATGGCCTCGCCCAGATCATAGAGGGTTTGTCGCCAGGGGAGAAAGTTGTCGCAGATGGAGCACTTTTTCTTAGCAATGCATTAGCCCTGCAGTCGAGGTAAGTCAAGTTCTGCCCATCCTTTCCTTAGAGGGACTATTTTGCTAAGAAGCATCATCACCTTTGCGCTAACACGCAGACCCATCGTTCTGCTCGCACTTTTTGTTTTTATTGCTGCGGGTCTCATGGCTTTTTCCAAGCTGAATATCGAGGCCTATCCCAATCCAGCCCCGGTGATTCTCGAGATCACAGCCCAGGTTCCGGGCTTGTCGGCAGAGGAAATGGAGCGCTATTACACGCGCCCGATGGAAGTCGGGCTGGCAACGACGCCAGGTGTGGACAACATCCGCTCTACCTCATTCGCCGGTCTGTCATTCGTACGAGTTACCTTCAGGTATGGAGTCGACTACTACTTTGCCTATACTCAGGCCGCGTTGAGCCTCCAGCAAAACGTCAGCCTACCGAATAGTGTGCAGCCACAGATTCAGGCTTCCAGTCTGGTCGGGGAAATTCTGCGGTACCAATTGGTGGGACCGGAACATTATGGCTTGACCAACTTGCGCACACTGCAAGACTGGGTAGTGACACGGCGACTGCTCACGGTACCGGGTATTCTGCAGGTTGTTACCTGGGGAGGCACGACCAAGGACTATGAGGTTGAGGCCGACCTGCACAAACTCGAAGGTTACAACATCACGCTACCACAGCTTATCAGTGCCATTGGCAACGCCAACACCAATGTCGGGGGACGTACTGTAAATATAGGCCAACAATCGGTGAATATTCGCGGCGTAGGTCTGCTTAAGGATACCGCCGATATTGGGAATATCGTGCTGAGCCAGTCGAATGGGACACCAGTCCTAGTCAAGGATGTCGCGAAGGTTTCGATCGGTTATGTACCACGCTTAGGAAACGCCGGTCGTGACAAGGAAGACGACGTGGTGACTGGTATCGTCGTAATGAACCGCACTCTGCAAACCAACGAAGTTGTTGAGCGCGTAAAGGCTGAGGTTGAAAAAATCAATAGTGACGGAACGTTGCCCGCGGGCGTCAAAATGGTGCCGTTCTATGATCGTTCCACTCTGGTCAATGTCACTACACATACGGTCCTCCACAACCTCATCTTTGGTTGCCTGCTGGTATTCTTTATCCAATGGGTGTTTTTGGGGGACCTGCGCAGCGCTATCATTGTCAGTGTCAATATTCCGGTTGCCCTGTTCTTCAGTATCATCATCCTCGTGCTCATGGGGGACTCGGCCAACCTGCTGTCGGTCGGCGCTGTTGACTTCGGTATTATTGTGGACTCCGCAGTCATTCTGGTTGAAAACGTCTTCCGAAACCTTCAGAAAACGTCGCTTGAGCAACAACAGATGCTCGACAATCAGTCTCAGAGCGCCTTTGAGTCACATATCCCGAGGGAGACCAAACACGCATTCATTAGCCGCCTGCGCCTGATTTTCATGAGCGCGATACAGGTTGATCGGGCTGTGCTGTTTTCCTCGGCGATTACGGTGGCCGCATTCATCCCATTGTTCACAATGCAGGGTGTGGAAGGCCAGATTTTTAACCCCATGGCACGGACATATGCGTACGCCCTGCTTGGGGCGCTGATCGCCACGTTCACGATCACACCGGTGCTTGCATCATTTCTCCTGCCAGAGCACATCGAAGAATCAGAAACTATTATCGTGCGTGCCATACGTCGCGTTTATTCGCCAGTGTTGCGTTGGGCGCTGCACAAACGCAAAGCAACCGTGATGCTCGGCTTGGCTTTCCTTACTGTTGCTGGCCTTCTGCTCCCGCGTATTGGCACCGAGTTCCTTCCAGCGCTTGAAGAAGGGAACCTATGGATTCGGGCTACGATGCCGACGACCATTTCCCTTGAAGCTGGTATGGAAAAGGTCAACCGCATGCGGCAAATTCTCAACAGTCACCCCGAAGTACTCACGGTAGTCTCTCAGCATGGACGGCCTGACGATGGTAGCGATGCTTCGGGTTTTTACAATGTTGAATTGTTCGTGCCACTCAAATCATTCGACGAATGGCCCAAAGGATACACCAAAGAAATGCTGGTGAATGAAGTACAAAATCAGTTCGCGACTGAGTTTGCTGGCATTGAGTTTAATTTCTCCCAATATATCCAGGACAATATCGAAGAGGGGTTGTCCGGGGTGAAGGGGGCCAATTCGGTCAAGATTATCGGCCCTGACCTGTCGACCTTGGAGAAACTGTCCGACCAGGTGCTGCACGAGATGAACCAAGTCAAAGGAGTCGCCGATCTTGGCGTATTCCGAGTATTGGGGCAACCCAATTTCAATATCACCGTAGATCGTGCAAAGGCTGCACGCTATGGGTTGAATGCTGGGGATATCAATGCCGTCGTGCAGGCTGCAGCTGGCGGGACGCAAGCAACCATGGTGCTCGAAGACGACCGCCAGTTTGCCCTCACAGTGCGGTTGGCGCCGCAGTACCGATCCAATCTTGATGCGATCCGCAATATCAAGGTTGGCTATGCTGCCAGTAATGGCGTAACGGCATATATACCACTGCGCGAACTGGCGACGATCACCACCGATACCGGCGCATCCTATATCTACCATGAACGGAACCAGCGCTATATTCCCGTCAAGTTCAGCGTGCGCGGTCGCGATCTCGGCAGCACAGTTGCCGAAGCACAAGAACGCATTGCAAAAAATGTTGTTTTACCGAACGGTTACCGCATTGAGTGGGCTGGGGAGTTTGAAGAACTTCAGCAGGCAAAGAAACGACTTGAAGTTGTCGTGCCAATCGCCATTGGCGCCATCTTGGTTTTGCTATACACGCTGTTTAACTCATTCCGCGATAGCTTACTAACACTTGCGGCCATTCCGTTCTCGATCGCCGGCGGCATCGTTGCTTTATATATCACCGGTCTTGATCTCAGCATTTCCGCAGCGATAGGTTTCGTATCGCTGTTCGGGGTATCCGTGATGAATGGCATATTGGTCATCACCTATTTCAACCAACTTGTGCACGAAGGCAAGACGCCACTGGATGCCATGTACCTTGCTGCAGACCAACGCATGCGGCCAATGCTGATGACCGCCTTGTCCGCATGTATCGGTCTGCTGCCGGCTGCAATTTCCACTGGGATTGGGAGCCAGGTGCAGCGACCTCTGGCAACAGTTGTGGTCGGAGGCATGCTGCTTGGCCCCATTATGTTGCTCATCGTTGCACCGGCGTTGCAGGTCATGGTTCTGGGATGGTCGCGAAAAGGTGCAAACGAGGAAACTAAATAATGTTTGAATTGCTTCCTTGTGTTATCAGGGTTGGTTACCAAACCCTCTTGGAAGGATTGTATGTTTAACTACCCCTACAAATACAAACCCAAAACAATTGGAATCGCTGGGGTTCTGGCGGTGACGCTTTCAGCGGGCATATTGAACGGTTGTGCCGTGGGCCCTGACTTCCATCGGCCCGAAGCACTCCGTGCCAGCGACTATGCGCCTACCCCCTTGCCCAAGATCACTGCTTCGGCGTCGGAGATTGCCGGTGCAGCCCAGACTTTCATCGAAGGCAGAGACATTCCAAAAGAGTGGTGGACTCTGTTCCAGTCACCTCAGCTTGATTCGCTGATCCGAAAATCTCTCCAGACCAACCCTACAATCGAGGCAGCCCAGGCAGCATTACAACAGGCGCAGGAAAATGTGTACGCCCAACAGGGTTTTTTCTACCCGCAGATCCAAGCTGGCTATTCACGGTCGCGCATCAAGATTTCGGGCAACACGGGGGGCAACTCGCCAGGGCTCCAAGGCGATGGCTCGACAATCGCTACTGGGCAGACCAACAGCCAGCCACCAACCCCTACGTCCGTCATTTACAATTGGCACAGTGCCCAACTGACCGTGGGTTTTGTTCCAGATGTCTTCGGTAGCAACCGGCGTCAGGTAGAATCACTCCAGGCGCAGGCGGATGCTCAGCGCTTCCAACTCGAAGCGGTCCATATCACACTTGCATCCAACGTCGTCGCAGCAGCGATCCAGGAAGCATCGGTGCGTGCCCAGATTGCCGCCGTAGAACGTATCATCGCCGTTAATACCCGCTCCCTAGAGATTGTGCAGCAGCAGTTTAGATACGGATCAGCCATGCGGCTCGATGTGGCAGCGCAGGAGGCTGCCTTGGCTCAGGCGAAACAACTCCTTCCGCCGCTGAAAAAACAACTGGAACAAACCCGGGACCTGATTCGAGCACTGGCCGGAAATCTGCCCAGTGAGGACGTGGAAGAAACATTTACTTTGTCTTCGCTCCACCTTCCGGAAGAATTGCCCGTCAGCTTGCCGTCCAAATTAGTAGAGCAGCGTCCAGATATCCGTGCCGCTGAGGAACAACTGCATGCGGCCAGTGCCCAGGTCGGTGTGGCTGTGGCCGCACGCCTTCCACAGTTCTCGATCGATGGTACGTGGGGCGGTAATGCGGCGCATTTCAGTCAAATGTTCTGGTCTTCCGGCACGTTCTGGAGCATTGCCGGGAACGTGGCCCAGACGCTATTTGACGGAGGCACCTTGCTGCATCGTCAGCGTGCCGCCGATCAGGCCCTGATTCAGGCAGGGGCACAGTATCGCAGCACCGTGCTGACAGCGTTTCAGAATGTGGCAGATACGCTGTATGCACTTCACGCGGATGCTGAGACCTTGAAAGCCGCAGTGGAAGCCGAGAGTGCTGCCGAAGTCACCCTCGAAGTCACGCGCAAACAACAGGAGCTTGGCTCCATCAACTACTTGGCAGTATTAAGTGCAGATCAGGTATATCAACAGGCAGCGATTGCATTGGTGCAAGCGCAGGCCGCCCGTTTCGGCGATACGGCGGCACTGTTCCAAGCGCTGGGAGGTGGATGGTCTAATTCTGAAAAGGACGGTTCCACAGCAATGGCTAACGACAAGCGTAAATCTCTTAACTAGTATTCCGGAATACTCGAAAATGAAAAACAACCGGTTGAATCCGTAGCCCAAAGTAGCCATTAACGACTTACAGATAATCCAGTTAGCTGCTTTGCTAGGAGGCGTTGTGGTCAAGTCGCCATCTATTGATTTCCTGAAATTCGACCAATAACGGCGGGCGGCTTCTCGGCCAAAGCGGACGGTGATAATGAAGAAGTCGAATGGCTGGTGTTATGCAGGTTGCTGACGTTGAGCTAGAACTGGCTATAACCTGTATGTTATGGGACCAAGTGGCAGCGGCAAGCGTACGCTCATGCGCCAATTGCTTGAACAGCAGCGTGCCGCTGCTGCGAGTCTTTCAGACTGGTGCTACGTCAACAATTTCCCCCAACCGCACAAACCCCGCGCATTGAGGCTGCCAGCCGGCATGGGTAGAAAGCTGCGTGCCGAGATGTAGCAACTGGTAGATGAACTACTTGCGTCTATCCCGGCCGTGTTTGAAAGCGAAGATTATCGTCGGCGCCTAGGCGAGATCAATGACAAATTCGGCGAGCTCCAGACCAAGGCTTTCGACGAGGAAGCCGCCAAACACCATATTGCCCTGTTGCGAATGCCAAACGGC
>DAIDAS010000395.1 GCA_027310505.1 bacterium | reverse complement strand
CAGCCGTTCCGGTCGGCATGGTCTTCTGCATCCTCAAGTCCATCTCAGTTACATCGACAGGCCACTTGTTGAGCTGCAAGCAAAGTTCGCCTTTTTTATCGAGGTACTGGCTGATGGCTGCGCCAAAATTTTTCTCATTCGCATCCTGCTTGCTGCCGCAACCAGCCAACACAAGAGCACCTAAAACTGCCGCACAAATCACACGTTTTTTCATTTATGCACCCCTTTGGCTGAGAGCCTTTTCGATCTTCTTATCGGTCTTGTATTGACTCAATGCGTACACAGCCCAAATCGTTGCTGGAATCCAGCCAATGAGGGTCAATTGCAGAACTAGACAGATAACGCCAGCAATAGGCCGTCCTATTGTGAAGAAGGTTAGCCAAGGGAAGAACAAGGAAATAATCAAACGCATATGCAGAGCCTTTCAAGTGTGGTTGTTATAACGGTACGACTTCGTGGTGAATTCATGACTGATCCCATACCTCAATCGTCAGCACTTGGTCAGGCGGGCAAGTGTCGATTTGCCAGCACTGCGGCCTTGCGGTCGCTGTTGGGGCGTCCCGTTCTTCAGGCGTCTGTGCTGCAATAACGATCCACCAGTCGATCATGATGTGCGGGCCTCAAATTCAGCGCGGCGCAAAGCAGGCGCTATGCAGTGAGCGATACAGATCGTTGTCGCAAGTGGGTTCGTACAGAACAAAACCAACGACCAGAAACATCGCAGCGATTCCGGCAATGATTAGTAAGCCTCGTTTCATGGGGATCCTTAATATTCTTTCTTCGGGCTGGGCTTGAACTCGGGGCCGGAGCGCGGGCATTTTTTGAGAAGTTCCGCTTGGAATGCCGGGTCTGCTTTCTGCGCCGCTGTCATCGTGGCCAGAGGAGCGCAATCTGGGCTTGCCATTTCAGGTTCTTCCTTCTTGTCGCAGCCTGTCAGGCTGGCTGCAAGGCTTGTGGCTATGATGAATGCTGCGAATCGCTGTGTGCGCATGACATTATTTATTTATCAAACAGCGTGGACATACCGTTGCCGGTCGGCCCGATTGATCGTCTCGGCCAGTGCATCCGGTTTCCCTGAAAATTCGGCCATCAGCTCGTTCATCAAGGCTGACTTGCCAGAGCGCGGCTCATGGGCGAACGGATCGAACATTGCAGAGGGGCCGAACATCGGCGGCTTGTTGTCGTTGGTCATGGTTCCATCCCTTCGTCGTTACGGTCTTCATCGTCGGCATCCTGACGCACCGCAGGCAGTTGCTTCAGCAACTCTGGCAGCCATTCTTGGGCCGTCTCCCACACCACATCGAGGTCGATGTCGAAATAGCCGTGGGCCATGCGATTGCGCATGCCACGCATGCCGCGCCACGGCACCTCGGGGTGCGCCTCGGTGAACACGGCATAGCCCTCCATCACCTTCGTGGCGGCCTCGCCGATGATGATGAGGCTCATGATGACGGCCTGCTGGGTACGTTTGTCGGCAAGGAAGTCGTCTTTGCCCAGACCCTCCACGAAGGCGCACACATCGGTTGCAGCCTGCTGGATGTGGTCGAGGTAATCGGGCAGTCGGTTCTCACTCATACCGGTTGCGCCTCCGCAAGCACCTTTGCTCGAAACTTTGGCGGCAGGTCGCCTGGTGTCAGCAAATCGACGTGAACGCCAAGCAGCGATTCCAGGTCGTCTTGCAAACCGCCTAAGTCCAATAACGTGGCACCCGGTAGCGCATCGACCAACAAATCAAGGTCGCTGCCGTCCCGGTCGGTGCCATGCA
>DAIDAS010000394.1 GCA_027310505.1 bacterium | reverse complement strand
CACCAGCACCAGTCCGAGCAGGCTTTCCATCAGGTAGGCGATACTGGCTACACCGTGCCAAGCGCGAAAGCGGTCCGCGAACACGCTTTGCATCACATCGGCAGGCATGGCCTGTGCCTTGAGTTTCGCCAGTAGCGGTTGAATGCCGAAATGGCCGGCCAGGGTAAGCAGCAGCATGACCAGCACTGCCCAGAAAAACCCCTGTTTCAGGGCTTGCGTGCCATGTCTGGCGAGCCGGTGAATCAGCAGGTAAAACCCGCTGCCGATTCCTAGATATGCGACCCAGGTAAACATCTTGCCAGCCAGTACGCCGGCAAGGGGCTTGTTGTCGGCCAGGCTGTAGAAGAGCGTCGGAGCGGCCAGGTAGCCGATTGCCCACAAAGCACCGACCCAGGCGGTGATGATGATCAGTGCAAGCGAATCGCCCAACCTGTCCATGTTGATCCCGGATCCTTAAACGTACCTGACGTCCAATACTTCATAGGCCCGCAGGCCGCCTGGCGCCACGACTTCGGCAACGTCGCCGGCATACTTGCCGATCAGGGCGCGTGCAATCGGGGAGCTGACGGAAATCTTGCCTTCCTTGATGTCGGCTTCGTCGTCGCCGACGATCTGGTAGGTGACGTTGTCGCCGCTGTCCTGGTCTTCCAGGTCGATGGTGGCGCCGAAGACGCAACGGCCATCGGCATCTAGCGTGGACGGGTCGATGATCTGACCATTGGACAGCTTGGCCTCGACTTCGGCGATGCGACCTTCGATGAAGCTCTGGCGTTCCTTGGCGGCATCGTACTCTGCGTTTTCGGATAGGTCGCCTTGCGCACGCGCCTCGGCGATGGCCTGAATCACGTTGGGGCGTTCCACGCTGCGCAGGTGTTGCAGTTCAGCCTTCAGCAGTTCGGCGCCTTTGACGGTCAATGGAATCTTGATCACTTCTTTTTCCCTGTCTCTAAAAAACGAAACCACACCAGAATCAACCGGCGTGGTTTTTATCATGGTGATATCTTATTACTTGCCGAGTTGTTGATGCAAGCGTTGCAGGGACTGCACTTCCAGTTCCTGCATGTGCGCCATGCCCATGCACGCAGCTTTGGCACCGGCCAGCGTGGTGTAGTAGGTCACTTTCTGCTGCAGCGCATTGCGACGGATGGCGTAGGAATCCTGCACTGCGCGCTTGTCTTCGACCACATTAACGATGAAACTGATTTCGCCGTTCTTGATCATGTCGACGATGTGCGGGCGCCCTTCGGCAACCTTGTTCACCGGCGTGACATCAAGCCCTGCGGCAGCCAGTACCGCCGCGTTGCCGCGTGTGGCCACCAGCTGGAAGCCGAGATCAGTCAGCGATTGCGCGATTTCTACTACTTTTTCGCGGTCCTCGCGGCGCACGCTGATGAAGGCGCGGCCCGAGGTCGGCAGCTTGGTGCTTGCGCCGAGCTGAGACTTGACGAAGGCTTCGGCAAAAGTGCGACCTACGCCCATGACCTCGCCAGTGGATTTCATTTCCGGGCCGAGGATGGTATCGACTCCCGGGAATTTGATGAACGGGAATACGGCTTCTTTCACCGAGTAATACGGCGGCACGATTTCCCTGGTAACGCCTTGGTCGGCCAGCGAGCGGCCGGCCATGCAGCGCGCGGCGATCTTGGCCAACTGCAGGCCGCAAGCTTTGGAGACGAACGGTACGGTGCGTGAGGCGCGCGGGTTTACTTCGAGCACATACACAGTTTCGCCCTGGATGGCGAACTGGACGTTCATCAGTCCGACCACGCCCAGCGCCTTGGCCATCATCACCGTCTGGCGGCGCAGTTCGTCCTGCAGTTCGCCGGAAAGGCTATACGGCGGCAACGAGCAGGCGGAGTCGCCGGAGTGCACGCCGGCTTGTTCCACGTGCTCCATGATGCCGCCGATGACGACCTGTTCGCCGTCGCAGAGGGCGTCGACATCGACTTCCTTGGCATCGTTGAGGAAGCGGTCCAGCAGTACCGGCGAGTCGTTGGAAACCTTGACGGCTTCGCGCATGTAGCGTTCCAGTTGTGCCTGTTCCTGCACGATTTCCATGGCGCGGCCGCCCAGCACGTAGGAGGGGCGGACGACCAGCGGATAACCGATTTCAGTCGCGCAGCGCAAAGCTTCCTGTTCGGTGCGCGCAGTACGGTTGGGCGGCTGTTTCAGCCCGAGTTCATGCAGCATCTGCTGGAAGCGTTCGCGGTCTTCGGCGCGGTCGATGGCGTCCGGGCTGGTGCCGATGATGGGCACGCCGGCCTTTTCCAGGTCGCGCGCGAGCTTCAGCGGAGTCTGGCCGCCGTACTGCACGATCACGCCGACCGGTTTTTCCAGAGCGACGATTTCAAGTACGTCTTCGAGCGTCAGCGGCTCGAAGTATAGGCGATCGGAAGTGTCGTAGTCGGTGGATACGGTTTCCGGGTTGCAGTTGACCATGATGGTTTCGTAGCCGTCTTCGCGCATGGCAAAGGCGGCATGGACGCAGCAGTAGTCGAATTCAATGCCTTGGCCGATGCGGTTGGGTCCGCCGCCCAATACCATGATCTTCTTTTTATCGGTTGGCTGTGCCTCGCATTCCTCCTCGTAGGTGGAATACATGTAGGCCGTGTTGGTGGCGAACTCGGCGGCGCAAGTGTCGACGCGCTTGTAGACCGGGCGCACCTTGAGCGCATGGCGGTAAGCGCGTACCGCGTGCTGGTCGGTACCCAGCAGCTTGGCCAGGCGACGATCTGAAAAGCCGCGGCGCTTCAACTGGAACAGGTCGTCCTTGCTCAGTGAATCCAGTGGGCGGCCCTTGAGCGCTTCTTCGCGCTTGATCAGGTCTTCGATCTGTACCAGGAACCACGGGTCGATCTTGGAATGGTCGTGTACTTCATCGACCGTCATGCCGATGCGGAATGCGTCACCCACGTACCAGATGCGTTCTGGCCCGCACTCGCCCAGTTCAGTGGCGATGCGGTCGCGGTCGGTGGTTTTTTCGTCCATGCCATCCACGCCGACTTCGAGGCCGCGCAGGGCTTTCTGGAAGCTTTCCTGGAACGTGCGGCCCATGGCCATCACTTCGCCCACGGACTTCATCTGCGTGGTCAGGCGCGAATCGGCCTGCGGGAATTTTTCGAAGGCGAACCGCGGAATCTTGGTGACGACGTAATCGATGGAAGGCTCGAACGAGGCCGGGGTCGCGCCACCGGTAATCTCGTTACGCAGTTCGTCCAGCGTGAAGCCGACAGCCAGCTTGGCCGCGACCTTGGCGATGGGGAAGCCGGTAGCCTTGGAGGCCAGCGCCGAAGAGCGCGATACACGCGGGTTCATTTCGATCACGATCATGCGCCCGTCTTGCGGGTTGATCGAGAATTGCACGTTGGAGCCGCCGGTATCCACGCCGATCTCGCGCAAAACCGCCAGCGAGGCGTTGCGCATGATCTGGTATTCCTTGTCGGTCAGCGTCTGTGCCGGTGCGACAGTGATGGAGTCGCCAGTGTGCACACCCATCGGGTCCAGGTTTTCGATGGAGCAGATGATGATGCAGTTGTCCTTGCTGTCGCGCACCACCTCCATCTCGTATTCTTTCCAGCCCAGCAGCGATTCTTCGATCAGCAGTTCGCTGGTCGGCGAGGCTTCGAGACCGCGCTCGCAGATGGCGAGGAATTCTTCGCGGTTGTAGGCGATGCCGCCGCCGCTGCCGCCCATGGTGAACGAGGGGCGGATGATGGCGGGGTAGCCGATCGAGGATTGCACCTGTAGCGCTTCTTCCAGGCTGTGGGCCACGGCGGAGCGGGCGGAACCGAGGCCGATCTTGGTCATCGCGGCCTTGAACTTCTCGCGGTCTTCGGCCTTGTCGATGGCTTCCTTGGAAGCGCCGATCAGTTCGACGTTGTATTTCTCCAGCACGCCGTGACGGTCGAGGTCAAGCGCGCAATTGAGTGCGGTCTGGCCACCCATGGTCGGCAGCAGGGCGTCGGGGCGTTCTTTTTCGATGATCTTTTCGACCACTTGCCAGGTCACCGGCTCGATGTAGGTGGCGTCGGCCATCTCTGGGTCGGTCATGATGGTGGCCGGGTTGGAGTTCACCAGGATGACGCGGTAGCCTTCTTCCCTCAGGGCTTTGCAGGCCTGTGCGCCGGAATAGTCGAACTCGCATGCCTGGCCGATGACGATCGGGCCTGCGCCGATAATGAGGATGGATTTGATGTCGGTACGTTTTGGCATGATTCAGCCTTATTGCTTGTGTTGGCGCATCAGGTCGATGAATCGATCGAACAGATAGCTCATTTCGTGAGGGCCCGGACTCGCTTCCGGGTGTCCCTGGAAGCTGTAGGCGGGTTTGTCGGTACGGGCGATGCCTTGCAGGCTGTTGTCGAACAGCGAGATATGCGTGGCGCGCAGGTTGGCCGGCAGTGTTGCCGGATCCACTGCAAAGCCGTGGTTCTGGCTGGTGATGAACACGCGTTTGTCGTCCAGATCTTGCACCGGGTGGTTGGCCCCGTGATGGCCGAATTTCATCTTGAGGGTCTTGGCACCGCTGGCTAGCGCCAGCAACTGGTGGCCAAGACAGATGCCGTAGGTCGGGATGCCGCTGTCGACCAGCTTGGCGATGGCGGTGATGGCGTAATCGCACGCTTCCGGGTCGCCAGGGCCATTGGACAGGAAAATGCCGTCCGGATTGAGTGCCAGCGCCTGTTCGGCGGTCGCCTGGGCGGGCAGTACCGTCACCTTGCAGCCGCGTGAAGTTAGCATGCGGAGGATATTGCGCTTCACGCCGTAATCGAACGCCACCACGTGGAACTGGGGGCTGGCAGGCTTGGCATAGCCTTCACCCAGTGCCCATTCGCCTTCTTCGCAGACATAGGGTTGCGCGCAGCTGACGACCTTGGCCAGGTCCATGCCGGCCATGCCCGGGAAGGCGCGTGCCAGTTCCAGTGCGCGCGCCTCATCGATATCGCCCGCCAGAATGCAGCCGGCTTGCGCACCCTTTTCGCGCAGGATGCGGGTGAGCTTGCTGGTGTCGATGTCGGCGATGGCAACGATGTTGTTGGCGGCCAGGTAGTCGGATAGCGACTGCTCGCAGCGCCAGTTGCTGGTAATCAGCGGCAGGTCGCGGATGATCAGGCCGGAGGCGTATATCTTGCCGGATTCGACGTCCTCGCTATTCACCCCGGTGTTGCCGATATGCGGGTAGGTGAGGGTGACGATCTGTTCGGTGTAGGAAGGGTCGGTCAGGATTTCCTGATAACCGGTCATCGATGTGTTGAACACGACCTCGCCGACTGTGTGTCCCGTGGCACCAATGGAAGTGCCACGAAAAACAGTTCCATCGGCAAGCACGAGGATGGCGGACTGGGTTTGCGACACGTCACTAACTCCTTGTAATTATGCGTTTTTTGCGCTTCAGACTGCGGATGTGCAAAGCGGGACGGGCTGACCGCCCATCCCGCTTCAAATTTCCGAAATTATAGCCTATCGCGCCGAGATCGGCAACGCGGGCTTATCTCAGGGCCAGAACGTCCTGCATGTCGAACAATCCGTTTTTCTTGCCGGCGAGAAATTTTGCGGCGCGTAGCGCGCCCAGCGCAAACGTGGCACGACTGCTCGCCTTGTGCGTGAGTTCCACGCGCTCGCCGATGCCGGCGAAGAGAACGGTGTGGTCGCCCACGACATCGCCGCCGCGCACGGTGGCAAAGCCGATGGTGCTGGGGTCGCGCTCGCCGGTGACGCCTTCGCGGCCATAGACGGCGCATTGCGCCAGATCGCGGCCGAGTGCGGCGGCAGCGGCTTCGCCCAGACGCAGGGCGGTGCCGGAGGGGGCGTCTACCTTATGTCTGTGGTGGGCTTCGATGATTTCGATGTCGTAGCCTTCGGACAGTACCTTGGCTGCGGATTGCACCAGGTTGATCAGCAGCGTCACGCCTACGCTCATGTTGGGCGCGAAGACGATGGGGATGTCTTTCGCGGCGGCAGCGATGGTTTCCTTCTGCGCAGGAGTAAAGCCGGTGGTGCCGATAACCATGCCCACGCCGGCCTGGCGGCAGGCTTCCAGATAGGCCAGGCTGGGTTCGGGGCGTGTGAAATCAACCAGTACGTTGGCGCCTTGCAGTGCGGTTTGCAGGTCGGCGCTGATTTTGATGCCACAATGAGCGCCGAGCAGTTCGCCGGCATCCTTGCCGAGCTGCGGACAATCGGCGCGGTCGAGCGCAGCGTGGAGCTTCAGTTCAGGGTCGTTGATTGCGGCTTCGAGCAGGGCGTGGCCCATGCGTCCGGAGCTGCCGACAATAATGACGTTTTGCATCTTAAAAACCAATCTTTTCCAACATTCTTTCAAAATAACCCGGATCTTCTTCGGCGGGCAGTTCATCCTGCGGCTTCGGCACCGGTTTTGGCTCTGCCGTCGGAGCGGGCTTTGTCACGGCCTTAGGCTCAGTTGCGGGCTCGACCTTGCGTGGTTCCGGCCTTGTTTCGGCCTTGGGTGCCGGTTTGGCTTCAGGCTTGGGGGCGTCTTGCGGCGCATCGCTCTTCCAGAACTTAAGCTTGTCCAGCAGGCCCTTTTCTTCCTGTTTTTGTTCGGGTGCTGCCTTGGTTTCTGGCTTGGGCTCCGGCTTGGCCGCGGG
>DAIDAS010000373.1 GCA_027310505.1 bacterium | reverse complement strand
ATACAGTCCATGACCGCATATCGTCGCCATGGTCACCGAAGGTTTGACCGTCTTCGTCTCACCCTGCCATGAGACGCTGATCCGGAAAACCGGCTGATTCGTATTGCCATCCCATTCGACACACCCCCTGGCATTCATGATGCCGCCGACATGCACGGCCCCACCACCGGTGGTTTCAGTAGAACCCGCCAACAGGCCATCCCATAATGCAAGTTCATACTGGGCAAGGGCTGCCCGATCGCATGTTCCGGCCATGCAATCATTGATGGTCGCATACAATCCGCCATTACCCGGCATATTGGCGCCATCGGTAACACCCGTGACAAAATAGGGTGCACCACCCTCGTTGGAGCGAATTTTCTCTGCCATGTCCGATGCCAGGGCAAGCGCCTGCTGCCGCTGGAAAGCTTCAAACGATGCGCGCTGGCCCTTGACCATCAGGCCGGCAATGCCCAGCAGCCCTACTACCAGAATGACCAGCGACACCAGCACCTCAAGCAGGGTAAAGCCTCTGGAATGGGTGGTTGCGTGTTTCATCCAGGTATTCCTTGGCTAAGGACACTCGGCAATGGCCGAGCCTGAATTGACGGATGCACGACCGGCTGGACCGAATACCACTTCGCGCGCCCTGCGCCCCGGAGAAGCTTTCGACGAACTGACCTTGAGCGCCGTCAGCCCTGCTTTCAGATTACCCGTATCGAACCCCCGAACCCGGCCATCACCGCCAAACGTCATTACATCTGCGGACGCCCCAACAGCGCAAAGCTTGAACTGGTTCGGCAATGCCTCTTGCACTTTGAGGATTTCTTCTCCGGCATCTTTTCTGCCATTCCGGTTAGTATCGGCGAATACGACCCACCCTTCTTCCCAGTTTGCACCGGTACGGGCCAGCCCGACGCGAGTGCTTCGCTTGACGGCTTCGACCCTTGCATACGCCAGCTCACCGACCAGGTCTGATGCAACGGATTTGATACGTTGATCGGACATCATTTGTGAAAACGCAGGTATGGCTATGGAAATCAGGATGCCGACAATCGCGATCGCAACGAATATCTCGATGATCGTGAAACCGCCTTGGTATCTGACGGCCGGCATATTTACGGGGGCCGTGTTCACCATGCAACGTCAGTCGCATCGCCTGGCGTCTTGTTGCCGTCGGTCTCACGCCAGCGCTGCATGGTGTTAGTGATCAGGAGTACGCCGTCCCCATCCATTTTCCCGCCGACAGTCGGTGCAATAAGAATCGTGTAGGCAGGCGGGGTGGCGGCATTGTCGACCCCTGAAAAATTCGGGGGATCATAATAGGCGGCCACATCGGTCGGCATGCTCAACGCGAGTGCGGTCAGCGTAGCCGCGGAGGTTGCGCCTTTGGCATAGGCGCGCCGATCCAGAAGGTATTGTTCCTGGTGCTGAGAAATATCAAGCAGCAACTGCTGCGCGGTTGCCCTGCGCGCTTTGGTGATATGGCCCCGATAGGCGGGAATGGCAACGGATGCCAGGATTCCGATGATGGCAACCACGATCATCAACTCGACCAGCGTGAATCCGGTCTCTCCTGCCGCGAGCGCGAGATGATTTTTTGGTTTCATTTTCCGGCCTTATTAAACGACCGGATTTTAATCAGTAAAGCCGGGCAACAACAACCCGGTTCCGACAAGTGGTTAATCGGGATGAATGAACGGCTGGTTATTTACTCGATGCATAGGCACAGGGCATCGCCCCACTTGGGAGCAACCACGCCATACTCATTGAGAATTTTTGCGCAGGACAGTCTGGAGTTGGCGGGACGCACTGCCGGCAAAGGGTACTCGGCAGTACTGATCGGAAGAATTTCACGCGCAGCCAAGGTGGCTTCCGGATGGATTTTCCGGTATTGCTCGACAATCGCCATGGCAAAGCCGTGCCAACTGGTAGAGCCGGCGCAGGTCAGGTGGTAGGTGCCAGAACGGAAATTGGCATCCCTACGGCGTTGTAGCGCCGATCTTGCAACATGCGCCGTGGCATCTGCGATCCAGCGCGACCACGTTGGGGCGCCCGTCTGATCGGCGACGATGCGCAAGGTCTCACGCTCGGCGGCAAGGCGCAGGATGGTGCGCATGAAATTGTGGCCTCGCGCACCGTAGACCCAACTGGTACGCAGGATCAGGTGATCCGCACCCACCGCCTCGAGGGCCTCCTCGCCAGCCAGTTTGCTGCGGCCGTAGACGCTTTGCGGGTTGGGGGTGTCGGTTTCGACATAAGGCCTGTCGAGCGTGCCATCGAACACATAGTCAGTGGAGTAGTGAATCAGCAGGGCATTGCAGCGTCTGGCCTCCTCCGCCAGCACGCCCGGAGCGGTGGCATTGATGGCACAGGCTAGCGCACCTTCACTTTCAGCCTTGTCCACAGCGGTGTAGGCGGCGGCATTGACGATAAGGGTGGGCTGATGGCTGCGGATCACGGCTCGCAGCATGTCGGGCTGCGCAAGATCAGCCTCGGCACGTGACAGCGCGACCACTTCGCCCAGCGGCAGCAGCGACCGCACCAATTCCCAGCCTACTTGGCCCTGGCTGCCAAGGACGAGAATTTTCACGCAAACACCTCGGCGGCGGCAAATGCCAGGCCCTGCGCATCCTTGGCCGAAAGCTGAGGCTGGGCGATGCTTTCTGGCCATTGAATATTCAGCACCGGGTCATCCCAGCGAATGCAGCGCTCGTATTCCGGAGCGTAGTAATCGGTGGTCTTGTAGAGGAATTCGGCGTATTCCGAGACGACCACGAAGCCGTGCGCGAAACCTGCCGGAATCCACAGCATGCGTTTGTTCTCGGCAGAAAGCGTTTCGCCAACCCAGTGACCGAAAGTTGGCGAACGCTTGCGCAGGTCCACTGCCACATCGAACACCTCTCCAGCTACGACACGCACCAGTTTGCCCTGCGGCTGCCGAATCTGGTAATGCAGGCCTCGCAATACGCCTTGAGCAGAACGGGAATGGTTGTCCTGCACAAAGTCGATGTCGAGGCCGGTCGCCTGCGCAAAAGCGCGCCGGTTGTAGCTTTCGAAGAAGAATCCGCGTGCATCGCCGAACACCTTGGGTTCGAGCACCAACACATCGGGAA
>DAIDAS010000343.1 GCA_027310505.1 bacterium | reverse complement strand
CTCCTTCACAATGGCGGCCAGCGCATCGGCAAAGGCGTCGAGATCGGCTTCGGTTTTGGTCTCCGTGGCGCACACCAGCAGCGTATGACCCAGTTCCGGGTAGTAAGGTGCGAGAGCGAGGCCACCTAGAATGTCCCTTTGTCGCAATTTTTCCAGCACTTCCTCGGCAGGGAAAGGCAGGCAGATGACGCCTTCGTGAAACAACGGCGCATCGAATCTGTGTTTCACACCCGGGATGGCGATCAGCCGTTCCAGCAGTGCCTGCGTGTTGGCGTGGCTGGCGGCCGCTACACGTTGCAGCCCCTGCGCGCCGAGCAGGGCCATATGGATGGTCGCAGCAGTGACCATGAGTCCTTGGTTGGTGCAAATGTTGGAAGTGGCTTTGGCACGACGGATATGCTGTTCACGCGCCTGCAGGGTGAGTGTGTAGCCGGGCACGCCTTCGAGGTCGATGGTGCGCCCGGCGATGCGCCCAGGCATTTGTCGTACCAGTGCTTGCTTGCAGCACAAGTAGCCCAGATATGGTCCGCCACCTGAGAGTGGAATGCCGAAGGGTTGGGCATCGCCGCAGGCGATATCTGCGCCGTTGCGGCCCCATTCCCCGGCGGGCTTCACCGGCGTCAAAGCCAGCGGATTGGAAACGCCGATCACCATCGCGCCTTGTGCGTGTGCCCAGTCAGTCAGCGTATCCGGGTCTTCCAGCACGCCGAAAAAATTAGGCTGGTTGATGACTAAGGCAGCAAAAGGGTTGTCGCCAGCGGCTTCCAGCATGGTGCGATCGATGCGACCAGTCTTGGCATCGAACGGAATTTCCACGACTTCGATATTTTGCGGCGCAAGTAGTGTGCGTAGCGCCGCCCGGTATAAAGGGTGCAGATTTACCGGTACCAGCACGCGCCCGTTGCCGCTTTTGTGTACCCGCTCTGCCATGAGCACCGCTTCAGCCAGTGCGCTGGCGCCCTCATAGAGGCTGGCGTTAGAAACGTCCATTCCTGTGAGCGAGGCCATCATCGTCTGCCATTCATACAGCACTTGTAGTGTGCCTTGGCTGGCTTCAGCCTGATAAGGGGTATAGCTGGTGTAGAACTCGCCACGAGTGACGATCTGCCACACTGCCGCCGGGATGTGGTGCTCGTAGGCGCCGGCGCCGATAAAATTGAGATATCGGCCATCCTTCATGGCGCGCTCATTCATCAGCCGGGTGACTTGCATCTCGTTGAGTGCGCCCGGCACGCTCGGCAGGTGGCTGTTCAGAAGTTCGGATGGAATTTCGTCGAACAGGGTATTGATGTCGCCAATACCGATGGCATCCATCATCGCGGCGACATCTTCAGGTGTGTGCGGGATGAATGGCATGATGGCCGCCGCGTTATGAGCCGATTTCCTGCATATATGCCGCAGCGTCGAGCAGTTCATTCAGGTCGGCGGTGTTTTCCGGTTGTATCTTGAACAGCCAGGCACTATAGGCCCCTTGGTTGACCTGTTCCGGCGCCTTGGCGACAGCCTGGTTCACCGTGCTGATCGTGCCGCCGAGCGGGGCGTAGATGTCGGAGGCGGCTTTTACTGACTCGACCACGGCGACTTCCTTACCGGCGATGACATGGCTGCCGATTTCCGGTAATTCGATGAATACCAAGTCGCCAAGCATTTCCTGGGCATGGTCCGTGATGCCGACGGTGACCGTGCCGTCAGCTTCCAGGCGAGCCCATTCATGGCTTCGGGTATATTTGAGTTCGGCAGGAATGTTCGGCATAAGGGGCTCCTGAGGGTTACATTTAAACTAAAATTCTACCGCTACGCACGAACGGTGGTTTGACCACGCGTGCGTTGTGGCGCTTGTCACGGATTTCCACCTCGACTGTATCGCCGCTCGCGCAATGTAATGGCAAGCGCGCCAGGGCAATGGCCTGCCCCATCGTCGGCGAGAATGTGCCGCTGGTGATGATGCCTTCTCCGTCGGCTGCGAACACCTTCTGCCGGGCGCGTAATACGCCGCCGCCTGAGAGGACCAGGCCAAGAAACTGATATTGTTGTGGTTTCGCCAGCAGTGCTATCTTGCCGACAAAATCGCGATTGGAACTCAAATCCACCGTCCAGCTCAACCCGGCATCCAGTGGCGATATGCTTGCATCCATATCCTTGCCGTACAGGTTCATGCCGGCTTCCAGCCGCAGGGTGTCTCGCGCACCGAGGCCGCAAGGCTGAACGCCTGCTTGCAGCAACATCTGCCACAAGCTGTCCACCTGCATGGCGGGAAGGGCGATCTCGAACCCATCCTCGCCGGTGTAGCCAGTACGGGCAATAAAGTAGTCGCCGACGGTGGCGGCGCAGAAGCGATCCAGTATGGTCGTGGCCGCGCGCGATTCGGGCAGTACCTGCCATACCTTCGCACGGGCGCTTGGCCCCTGTACGGAGATGATTGCGAGGTCATGGCGTGGCGTGATGGTAACGTCCAGCTTCCAGTTGGAGGCACGCTCCATCATCCATGCCAGATCGCTGGCAGTGGTGGCGGCATTGACAATAAGGCGGTAGCGGCCATAGGTAAGGCAATAGACGATCAGGTCGTCCAGCACCCCGCCAGTATCGTTAAGCATGCAACTGTAAAGCGCCTTGCCTGGATGCGATTTGTTAATGTCATTGGCAAGCAGGGACGACAGGAATAATTGGGCATCGGAACCGATCACATCCACAACGCACATGTGAGAGATGTCGAACATGCCGCATTGGTGACGAACCGCATGATGCTCAACGAGTTGTGAGCCGTAGTGTAAAGGCATTTCCCAGCCGCAGAAATCTACCATTCTGGCCTGGAGAAGGTGATGTGCCGTGTTGAGGGCGGTTTTTTGAGTCACACCTGCACTGTAAATCAGCCTGTCAGCGCTGACAAGAACACCCCCATCACTGTGGGGGGCAGGCACTGACCGTTGCCTCGCCTTAATGAAGGGGAGCGGTACCTTTCTTCTGCAACGATAACGCTTTGCTGACGACAGCAGGAAGACTCTTGGGTGATTTGATGCGCAGTTGCTTGTTGACGTTGAATCTGCCAAAGACAACCTCAATGTCCTTCGGGGTTACGCCGAATTCTTGCGCCAGGAACCGAACCATGTGATCTGTTGCTCTTCCCGCCACGGGAGCGGCGGTGACGCTGACTTTAAGCTGGCTACCTTTGGCCTTTCCAATTGCGTCCTTCTTGGCACTTGGCGTCCCTAGAATGTTGAGCACCAATGTCTCGCCATCCCAGCAGCAGAACGATAGGGTGGTGTGTGAACCGGTCAATTCAGATTAATTCATCATCTAAAGATGCGATTGTGGTTTCAAATTTACCCATGATCTTTTGCCAATCGTTTCCGAGATGGGTTCCGAGATAATCGAGGAACGCGGAATCCGGATCATTCAGGAGGATGGCGAAGCCGTATCCATCGACGTTGTCTCGGAGTTTTATCATCACATCGTATTTTGTGCTGTTCGCTAAAACATCATCAATCACGACAGGGGCCGAATCGAAGAATACGCGAGGAAGCCCGAAGCGAAGGCCTACGGTAAAGTCCGATTGGATGGCTGATCGTGCTTCGGTAAAGCTACGGAAATCCGAGAAATGCCCAAGGGGGCGGATCTCGAAATACTGGTGTACTGGGGGCATCCCTTCTTGATTCGCCGCCGCCTCGAATGCGGCATCGACTTCCGTTCGATCTCCTTCCTTCAAGCCTATACGAATAATCAGGGCCTCCGATATGCCTACAAAGCCTTCAGCTTGAAAATGGCGAACGATGCGTTCTGCAGCACCATTAGCCAGGAG
>DAIDAS010000317.1 GCA_027310505.1 bacterium | reverse complement strand
GCGCCGACTTCCATGTCGTAGGGTTGCAGCAGCGCGCAGCCCTGTTTGTCCCAGTATTGCTGGAGGGTGAGAATGATTTGCTGGAAGGTGAGCATCGAAATTGTTCTGCGAGTTGCAAAAGGGCCTGATTTTACTTCTTTTTACGGAGCCACAAAACCCCGAGCGCAAGGAAAATCAGGGAGATAACCGGCCAGTTGCCCCAACGGACATAGGGGGTCGCGCCGGTATAGCCCTGCGCTTCGCCGGTGAGCGCCGTGGTGGTGAAGTGCGGGGCCTCGGCGATGACTACGCCGTGCGGATCGATAATGGCGGTAGCGCCGGTATTGGTGGCGCGCAGCATCATGCGGCCAGTTTCCAGCGCGCGGGTCTGCGACATCTGCAGGTGCTGGTGCGCAGCTAACGACGTGCCATACCAGGCATCGTTGCTGGCATTGACCAGCAGGGTGGCTTCTGGCAGTTGGCGGATGATTTCTTCACCGAACACGTCTTCGTAGCAAATGTTGAGGGCGACCTTCTGCCCGGCCAGGTCGAGCGGGCGCTGTTGCGTCCCGCCGGAAGAGAGATCGGTCAGCGGGATGTGCAAAAGATCCTGGTAGATCCAGCTCAAGACCCCTTTCAGCGGGATGAATTCGCCGAACGGTACCAGGTGATCCTTGCGGTAGGTTCGGAGAAGTCCTCCTCCAAAGCTTGCCATGCTGTTGTAGTAGCGGCCATCCTGGTGTTCTACCAGGCCGGCCAGCACATCGCCGCCGCCTGCATCGGCCAGAGCTGTGCGGTATCCCGCAGGAACCTCGTCGAGCAGCATGGGCAGCGCCGTCTCCGGCAGCACGACTAGCTGGGCCGGATGCCGGCGAGCGAGATCGAGGTAGGTGGTGAGCGTGCGCTGGATTTCTTCCGATTGCCATTTCAGATCCTGCGCGATATTGCCTTGCAGCAGGCTGACGCTGATGGGCTTGCCTGCGGGGGTGCTCCATTCGATCTGCTTCAGCAGGCTGCCGCTGGCCCAGAGGGCAATCAGCGTCATGAGGATGGGGCGGCGCGAATGGCCACTGAACCATGCGGCGAAGAGAGCTGCAGCAATCGCGGCAACGAGAGAAACGCCGAATACTCCAAAAATCGGCGCAAATCCTGCCAGTGGGCTACTAGGTACCTGCGAGTTGCCCAGCGTCATCCACGGGAACCCGGTGAAAATCCAGTTGAGCACCCATTCCAGCAGCACCCAGGCGAACGGCATCACGAGCAGGCGGTGCTCACGAAAGTGGGCGCTCACCCATCCTGCGGCGGCCGGGAATAGCGCGAGGAAGGCGCAGAAGGTGGCTGTGGCGAGCGCCGCCGGCACCATCGGCATCTCACCGAACACATGCAGGCTGATATAAATCCAGGATACTCCAGCCCCGAAGAGTCCCAGCCCGAAGCTGTAGCCGAGGCTAAAACCCTGCTTGCGCGTTTCGGCCGTATGCCAAAGGCGGAACAGCCCCGCCAGCGCCAGGATCGAAGCCGGATAAAAGTAAAAAGGGGCGTAACCGATGACGGCGAGTGCGCCCAGCAGCATGGCTGTCAGATGAGGAAATTTTTTCAAGGCTGGAATGATGATGGTTTTTTCTGCATTATATCGGGGAAGATCAATATCGCCGAAAAAGGACCACCATGGATTTTTCCAGCCTGTTCAGACATGAGACCGATACCGTCAATTTTGCCGCCGGCGATACCATACTCAAGCAAGGTGAAATGAGTGCGGTGATGTATGTCCTGATGGATGGCGAGGCGGAAATCAGGTTGGACGATCGGCTCGTCTGCAGCGTTGGCCCGGGCGCCTTGCTGGGGGAATTGGCGCTGATCGAGCAAACTCCCGGCAGCGCAGATGTGGTGGCGAAAACGGCCTGCAAACTGGTGGCGATCGACGAGCACCGCTTCCGTTTTCTGGTGCAACAGACGCCGAATTTTGCGGTGGATGTGATGAAAGTGATTGCCCAGCGCTTGCGGGCGATGAATCAACGGATTGCAGGTTAAGGGCTGACGTGCACCGTCAGGCCGAGTTGCCTGATGCGGCCAGCCAGATCCTCCATCCATTCCGCTGGTAAACGGCCCAGTCGAGATGCCTCCGGCTGCATCGATGGGCGTGCCAGGCCATAGAGATGCACACCCTGCAGGTCGGCGGCGACTTGCTCCAGTAGCGCCACATAAGCCTCGATTTCCTGTACCGCCGGCGGCAGTCCATCCAGTGCGAAGACACAGGTTTGCACCCACGTCGGGCAGCGTTGTGCGCAGTGGCGCAGTCGTTCGGCCACCCCGTCCGGATTCAGCCGGATATCGTTGATGCGGGCCATGCCATCGCGGGTCGCGGCATCGACCTTGAACCAGACTTCTCCGTTGCAGTGCGCCATGTGCGTGACAGCTTCCAGCACCTCGGGCCGATCCATCAGGCTGCCGTTGGTGATCAGGCGCAGCTTGATCTTCCCCAACAGGTTGAAGTCGCGCATGGCCTGTTCCACCAATGCAATTGCCTGCGGAAATTCCCTGGCGCTGGTTGGCTCACCGTTGCCTGAAAACGCGATGTCTTCCAGGTGGCGGGCACCCTCGGCCACGCGCTGCTGCAGGAAGTCGCCCTGCACGATATTGTGCAGCATCTGGCGCAATTCACTATCCAGTTGCACAAGGTCGATTGCCAGGGCGCTGCCGCGGATCAGGTCCGGAACCTGGCAGTAGATGCAGCGCCAGTTGCAGGCATTGTTCGGGTTGAGGTTGATGCCGACCGAGACCCCCTCCGCGCGGCGGGAGACGACCGGATAGACGTAGGTCATGCCAGCGCTGTCGCGGCTGTGATTGGAGGTATCTAGGGTGGAAGGCGAATTCATGGTGTGCGGTCTGTTGCGGCTGCTATATTGTCACAAGTGAAGACATCTGGGAAACTGGCATGGGAAGCTAATTGCCAATCCCGGCAGGTTATGTAAGGAGGGTGAGGAAATGTTGAAAGAATTCAAGGCCTTCGCCATGCGGGGCAACGTGGTCGACATGGCGGTCGGTATCATCATCGGCGCGGCCTTCGGCACTATCGTCAAATCGCTGGTGGACGACGTCATCATGCCGCCCATCGGCCTGTTGCTTGGCAATGTCGATTTTACCAATCTGTTCGTGGTTCTCAGGGACGGTGCCGCGGCCGCAGCGCCTTATGCTTCACTGGATGCCGCCAAAAAGGCCGGGGCCGTAACCTTGAATTACGGCGTATTTATCAACGCCGTGGTGAGTTTTACCATCGTGGCGTTTGCCGTATTCATGCTGGTACGCGCCATGAACCGCCTGAAGGCGGCTGAGGAGGCCGCTCCCGCCGAGCCTACGACCAAGGATTGCCCGTACTGTTACTCGGCGATTCCGCTCATGGCCACGCGCTGCCCGCACTGCACGTCGCAGCTGTAACACGGTCACGGGGCAATCGTTGCCCCGTTCTTTCAGCAAGCCGGGGTACATTCCGACCCGCTGGGCGAGGTTTGCGCGGTGTCGTCTTCGGAATCCTCAACCGTGCTGAAGACGATATTCACGACCCGGTCACCGATAAAATCGAGCTCCGTGGTCTTGTAGTACTCGCCCTCTTCCGAGGTGTTGAGATAATGGTAGTGCCAGATGGATGCCACGATCGCGCCGCTGTTTTTGTCAGCAATATTGTAGATTTTGCTTGGCTCGCCTAACTGGTCGACGATTTCTGCCTTGTTAACGTAAGGGATGCGGTCAACGAACCCAAGCTCGTTAAGCGGAATTTCTGACGCGGCGAACGCAGTGCCGGACATTATCAGCCACAGCGCGGTATGGAGAGTTTTCATGGCGGGCACTCCTGAAGCCGTTCACAGGAGGTGTGACGCGATGCTTCAGGTTAAGTTCCCGCGCCGGGGGAAAGTCAGGCCGGGGTCGCGCCTGTTTCTTCCGGCAAAAGCTCTGCCAGAAGTGAATGCACGCGGCGGCTGTCGGCGCGCAGGACGGTGAATTTCAGGCCATCGAAGCTCACCTGCTCGCCGCGCTTCGGCATATGGCCGAGCTTGTTGACGACGAGGCCGCCGATGGTGGAAAACTCTTCGTCGCTGAACTGTGTCCCGAGTACCTCGTTGAAATCCACGATCTCGGTCAGGGCCTTGATGCGATAGCGGCCATGGCTGTCGCGGATGATGTTGTCTTCGGTTTCGTCGAAATCGTATTCATCCTCGATATCGCTGACGATCTGTTCCAGCACGTCCTCGATCGTGACCATGCCCGCCACGCCGCCGTATTCGTCAACGACCACGGCGATGTGGTTGCGGTTGCTGCGGAATTCCTTCAACAGCACATTGAGGCGTTTGGATTCAGGGATGAATACGGCCGGGCGCAGCATGTCGCGTACGACCAACTCTTCGCCGGCGTAGTAGCGCAGCAGATCCTTGGCGAGCAGGATGCCGATGACGTCATCCTTGTTTTCGCCGATCACGGGAAAGCGCGAGTGGGCGGTGTTGATCACGAACGGAATGAATTTTTCGGGCGGATCGGTGATGTCGATCACATCCATCTGCGAGCGCGGGATCATGATGTCGCGCACCTGCATTTCTGAGACCTGCATCACCCCCTCGATCATCGCCAGCGCATCGGCATCCAGCAGATTTTTTTCATAAGAGGCGTGCAGCAGTTCGATCAGTTGCTCGCGGTCTTCCGGTTCGCGTAGCAACAAATGGGAGAGGCGTTCCAGCCAGGTGTGTTTACTACTGTCATCCGCCATGTTAAATGGCTTCCTTTTCAACTAGATAGGGGTCAGCATACCCC
>DAIDAS010000279.1 GCA_027310505.1 bacterium | reverse complement strand
CCATGATGCTGGGTTCCATCCCACAGCAGGACGTATTCCAGCGCATCACCTCTGCCAAAAGCGCCAGAATCGCCGTGGGCGGCTCGATCCTGGGCGCCTCCATCTACTTCTGCTTCACCTTCGTGCCCATGTTCATCGCTTACGCGGCCACGCTGATCGAGCCCGAAAAGTTTGCCCGCATCATCGCCAACGACGCGCAACTGGTATTGCCGACACTGGTGCTGCAATCCATGCCGCTGTTCGCCCAGGTGCTATTCTTTGGCGCCGTGCTGTCGGCCATCATGAGTTGTTCCTCGGCCACCTTGCTGGCGCCTTCCGTCACCTTTGCCGAGAACGTGGTACGCGGGTTTTTCCCGCACATGGGCGACCATGCTTTCCTCAAGGTCATGCGCGGCTGCCTGGTAGGGTTCACGCTGTTGGTGCTGACGTTTGCGCTCAATTCCGAATCGAGCATTTTCAAGATGGTGGAAAATGCCTATAAAGTCACACTAGCCGGCGCCTTCGTGCCACTGGTGTTCGGCGCCTTCTGGAAACGCGCCACCACGCAGGGTGCATTGATGGCCACCATCGGCGGCCTGCTGTCATGGATCATGATCGAAGTGATGATCGGCGACGCCAGCCCGGTACCGCCGCAACTGATTGGCCTCGTCATCAGCGCCTTCGGCATGGTCGCGGGGTCGTTGCTGCCGCAATGGGTGGGGCACAGGCATCCCCAGCCGCCGGGGTTCCTGCACGAACATGCGGCGCACGCGCATACCGAAGCACACCTCCACACGCAGACCCCTCGCCTCCACGAGCGCTGATCTCTCGAACCGGGCACGACTGCATGCAACCCATGTTTTATCGTGTCCTTGCCGATAGCATCCTGCTGCTCCATCTTGCCTACATCCTGTTCGTCGTATTCGGGAGCTTCGCCGTACCACGCTGGCCCCGGCTGGCCTGGATACACCTTCCCGCGGTACTTTGGGGCGCGTGGCTGGAATTTTTCGGCTGGATTTGTCCGCTTACCCCGCTGGAAAACATGTTGCGACGGCTAGGGGGAGAAGCCGGTTTCGGAGGAGATTTCATCGGCCATTACCTGACCTCGGCAATCTACCCGGAAGGACTGACACGCACCGCGCAGATCATGCTCGGCATGTCCGTCCTGGCAATCAACCTCACAGTGTACTGGCGTCTGTGGCGACGCCATTCATAATTACCACCCGCAATTCGAGCCTGAATTGGCGAGCCAATTAGGATTGAAACAGTTCAGCTTCACAGTGCCCAGCTTCACCATCTTGGCTTACTCTGCAATAAGCAAGCGGATAATCACTCTATAAAACTAACTACAAACGGTGTTCTGCCCCGTTTTTCTTTCAGGGATAAACGGGGCACTTTACTGAATTAATCTCAGGTGGATTAGCATAACTTTCTAATTCTTTTCCCATTTGCCCATTTCATGATTTAAGGACTCTTGATCCAGATGAGCTAAAGGAAGCTGAGTAAATAAATCAATTCTATTTCGTATTTGTAGAAAAGCCTTTTTAAATGCCTCTTTCTTCTCCCCAAAAGAACCCTCAACAATAGCAGGATCCTCGAATCCCCAATGTATCGTTACTGGGCTGCCGTGCAAGGCTGGGGGAGTCTCTCTTGCTGCATTATCACAAACAGTAATTACAAAATTCATTTCTGGTGCTCTTGGCTGCGAGAACTCGTCCCAGCTCTTACTTCTTAAATTTTTAGTTGGATAACCAGTACACTTAACCTCTTCAACAGCATAACGATTTACCACGCCAGTAGGAGAGCTACCGGCACTATACGCTGTAAAAACACCATGCCCCATAGTATTGAATAACGCCTCGGCCATAATGCTTCTTGCCGAATTACCAGTACCTAAAATAAGCACATTGTATGTTTTGACAATTACCGTCTTACCAATCATAAATATCTTTCTTAATTAAGGTTATAGGTAATTAGTAAAATTAATCAACTTCCAGACGAGTTTGTTGCTCGTTAATATTAAAATTATTGTCTATTTTTGTAACATTATCTTTACATTAAGCAAAGAACGCGACTAATAGCAGGAATATAAAGAGAAAGTTGCACGTTAAGAAAAAAAACGCACAAAGTGGATTATTAATCACAGCAATTGATAGTCTTACCCAATATATTCAAATAACTCCGAATGACTTTTTGGCCGTCTTTAAACATTCAATCAAATTTGAATGATTCAATCCAGTACCTATTTTCATACTCTCGTAAGCGCAGTTAGGTGAGCAGAACAGTAAATATCCAGTTACCAGATTTGTCCGAGCCGGCGAGCCAATAGCAATCGACACCAACGTTGAAGCGGGTAGGCCACGCCCAGTTCTCAAGTCAATTTTCAGTCAATATCCTGTTGATTTCAAAGCACTTGGCTGATAGTGTTCGACACACGTATTGCCCCCCACGTTACATGGGTCGGGAAGCGGCTTTCAGCACCGTAAATTGAGGATGACTGGGAAAGGGCGTACTGTTTCCGGGCATCTTAATGCCATTTAGCATCAAAGCCATGGGAGCAGAACTATGGAACTCTATGATGTCACCCGGGATGAACTGCAGGGGATTCTCTCCCAACTGAAAGAGGCCCTCTTCAACCATCAGCAGTGGCACGCCGCGCTGATTCGCGTGCTTGCTTGCCAGTTGCCGAGCGACCAACACGACATCAGCCCCCAAGCCCATCAGGAATGTCGCTTCGGCCAGTGGTATTACGGAAAAGTCCCTGAGAAACTGCGCGTATTACCCGGATTTATCGCCCTGGGTGAAGCACACAAGCACATGCACCAGTTGGCGGCCCAACTGCTCGTCGAAGCCAAAACAGGCAATCCTGTGATCGCTTTTGATTATGACAACTTTGCCAATGCACTTGACCGGACGCGCCTTGAGATAGCCGCCCTCGAGCGCGAATTGAAAAACTTGCTATACAACCATGACGCACTGACCGGTGCGATTACCCGGGTCGGCATTCTGCCCACCCTTCGCGAGCAACAGGAGCTGATAAAACGCGAATTACAGTCTTGCTGTATTGCCATGATGGATTTGGATCGCTTCAAGGACGTCAATGATCAATATGGACATCTTGCAGGTGACTATGTATTGGCTGCAACGGCTCACCATATCATCGAAAATCTCCGCCCTTATGACAAAGTATTCCGCTACGGCGGAGAAGAGTTCCTGCTTTTCATTCAGCACACGGAGCTGACGCCGTGCTTTGAAATGGTAGAGCGTCTGTGTGCAGGGCTTGCCGCGATGCCCATCGATTTCGGCGGCAAGAAGCCAGTCACCATCACCGCGTCATTCGGCGTGACACTGCTTGACCCTGACACTCCGGTTGAAACGTCCATTGATCGTGCCGACAAGGCCCTGTATGCGGCAAAAGCCGCTGGGCGGAATTGCGTGCGGGTATGGAATTCGGCAATGCAGGCGCCTGCGTCCGAGGCATCCTGACACCCCCCCCCAACGCCCGCTTTACTAGCGGCTCTGGCACTGCGGGCAATAAAAGGTCGATCGCTGCCCTTGCCTGATGCTCCGGATCGGCGATCCGCAAACTCTGCACGGCTCACCGGTGCGCCCGTAGACAAAATACTGCTGCTGGAAATAGCCAGGGTTGCCATCGGCACCAAAGAAATCGCGCAGACTGCTGCCGCCAGCCTTGATGGCATCGCCCAGCGTGGCCTTGATTTCATGCACCAGCCGTTCGCAACGCGGCTTAGTCAGCCTGTTGGCAGGCGCCTTGGGGCTGATGCGGGCGCGAAACAGCGATTCGCTGGCGTAGATATTGCCCACGCCGACCACCAGGTGCGCATCCATGATGACGTTCTTGATGGGGGCGCTACGACCCTGGATTGCGCGGTGCAGATAATCGCCGTTGAATCCGTCTTCGAGAGGTTCCGGCCCCAAGTGACTCAGCAGGGGATGCCGCATGACGTCGCCTTCGCTCCACAACACCGCACCAAACCGGCGCGGGTCGCGCAGCCGCACCACGGCGCCGTTGTCGAGCATAAGATCGACGTGGTCATGCTTGCCTGGCGGCTCATCCTGCGCCAGATGGCACAGGCGTCCGGACATGCCCAGATGCAGGATCAGCGTGCCATGGTCAAAATGCACCAGCAGGTATTTGGCGCGGCGAGAGAGTCCGCGAACAGGGCGACCGCAAAGCAGCGCATCCAGATTAGCCGGTACCGGCCAGCGCAGGGCCGGGTTGCGCACAACGGCATGGGTAACGCAGCGCCCGGCCAGCGGACGCTCGAGTCCACGCATCGTGGTTTCGACCTCCGGCAGCTCCGGCATTTGTCAGCAGCTTACCTTGGGGAGCCCACTGGCGGATTCAGGATGACGAAGCCGACATCCTGCGGGAAGCGGTAAAGTATGCCTTCATCCGGACGTGCCAGCACCAGCTCCGGCGACTCGCCCTGTTTGTCGATATGCAGCGTTTTGCCGTTCTTCAGCTTGATCTCGAACGACGGGTATTTTGCCTTGCGATCCGGCGTGTAAGGTTCTACGGAGAGGGCGATCAACGTGCCCCAACTATCCGCGAACCATTGCTTCAGATCGTTCTGGTTCGGCTTGGCGTCGGAACGTGTCACCCTCCACAGGCCATCCGCCTGCTCCAGCCTGAGCCCCTTGTCTTCCCACTGTTCAAGTCGCGAGAAATCAAAGCCGGCAATCTGCTCGTCCGGCGCCAGCAGGTTCTTGTCGATCATCTCGACGACCTGGATGGAGGCAGCCTCGGAATAGTTGCTGGACACCAGATACACTGAATTTTTGTAGCCGACATACTGCATGCCGCTGACAGGGTTGAACGTACCGAAGGAAAACTCCTCCGCACCCAGCTTCAGCTTCAACGCCGGGTGATCGAGTCCATACCGTGCCGGATCGGCCGCATCGAACTTGTCGACGGTAGTCGCTCCCAGGATCGACAGAATCTTATCCACCGGCTCCTGCCCCGCCCTTGCGGCATAGGGTTGAGTCAGGAACCAACGGCCATCGCGTTTTTCCAACGCGACGGGCTTCTTGGCCGGGAATTCGATGCTGATTTTCGAAATTGCCGAAGGATCGAGCGTGGACACCGCAACCGCGACGGCATGCTCTTCCTTCGGTTTGGGAGCGTAGTTCAGCGCCAAGGCGACGCCGACCACGACCACCAGCAAAGCCAGATTAATCAGCCAGCGTGACTTCATCGCGTGCGTCTCCGACGCCAGATCATGATGCCGGTCACAAGGAAGACGATCGGCAGCAGCAGGATAAACCCGCCGAAAATCAGCGCCCCCTGCAGCTTGGTGTAAGTAACAGTCACATCCTTCATCAGGTTGGGTTGGATGCTGATCAGATTATCGTCGCCCGCCAGCCAGTTCACCATGTTGATGCCCAGGCCGAGGTTGCCGCCGTTGGCAATGAAGGAGTTGGCCAGGAAGCTGCCGTTGCCCACCACCACCACGCGCTGCGTGATGTGCTCGGCCTTGCGCTGCATCGCCACCGCGATATTGACCGGGCCCGGAATATCGCGCTTGTTGTCGAACTCGATCTTGCCATCCAGTTTGCCGGTTTCGATCCAGCCGTTTTGCGCGACGGAAATCAGGCGGGTGACGTCCCAATCGCCATTGGTATCACGTACCTCGATCTGGCGGGCCTCGGGGAATACGGTCAGCAGGCTGAATTCCTTGGTGATCGGATGCTCGGTGTACTGGCGGCCAATCACGGTCTTCGGGTCGATGCCGTTCTGCGTCGAAGTCGGATCGACCGCAATGCCGGGCGTCAGCGTAATGCCGAGGTACTCGGCCAGCGGTTGCAAACCGTGTAGCGATTCCTGGTCGATCAGCCACAACAGGTTGCCGCCACTGGCAACGTATTTCACGATCTTTTTGACTTCAGCCTCTGAAACATCTACCTGGGGGCCGGCGATCACCAGCATGGCGCCACTGCGCGGCACATCCGGCGCGATGGTCAGGTCAGGGTTGGCCAGTTTGAATCCCTTGGTGGCCAGCTGGTGCCCGAATTCACCGAGATCGTGATTCTTTTCGCCGATCAGGCTACGCTCGCCATGGCCATCGAGATACATGACGGCACGGGAGCGTGATCGCGCCAACCGCACCAGCAGGTTGGTCAAATCGCGCTCGGTATAGGCCGGCACCAGATTCTCGCTGCGCTTTTCGAACTCCACCACCAGTTCGCCGTCCTTGCGGATGCCGGCGTCCTGCGCCCGCTTGGGTTCTTTGGTGGAATTGACAAAGGTCAGCTTGATATCGGGCTTGGCGCGTTGATAGCGCGCAACGAAATCGTAGATGCGCTTCTTGCGCTCCGCGTCGTCGTTTTCCACGAAGGCGGTGATACTGACCGGGCCCTTCATCTTCTTGACAACGTTGGCGCTGCCTTCAGTCAGCTGATTGCGGGCACTTTGCGTTACGTCCCGCTCGAAATGGAAGCGCTTGGTAGCATAGCCCAGCATGGCGACCAGCGTCAGGAACAGCACCAGGAACAGCCAGTTCTGAACGAATAACTGGAAACGGAGTTTACGATTGATTTTCATGATGGTTTTTATCCGCGCAACCTGTCCGCGTCCAGACGGCGCACGGTCAGCACGAGGAATGTCGCGATAAACAGGATGAAATAGGCGATGTCGGCGGTATTCAGCATGCCATTGGAGAGTGGCTCAAAATGCCGCATCAGCGACAGATAGTTGAGCGGGCTTTCCGGGTCGGCGGCAAAACTGTCGATAATGATCAGGCCCAGCAGCGCGATAAAGCTGATGATCGCCGCGATGATCGGCTGCTGCGTCAGGCTGGACATGAAAATACCCAGCGCCGAAAACGACGCGGCCATCAGCCACATGCCCAGCGCGTTGGTGAGCACATGCGCGATGTCGATGTCGGTCGCCGCATTCATGGACAACGCCATCGCCAGCAACAGCACCACCACCACCGTGATGAACGACATCAGGCCGACGAACTTGCCGAGCACGATCTCGAACAACGAGACCGGCGCGGAGAACAGGAACACCATGGTCTGACTCTTGCGCTCTTCCGCGATCAGCCGCATGGTCAGCAAGGGCACGGCCGTCAACAGCACCAGCACCGCCACGCCGAACACCTGCGGCACCACGAAAGCGGTGAAACCCATGCGCTGCTCCGGCGGCATGGCGCCCTGCATGGCTTCAAAATAACGATCCACGCCATTGGCAAAGAACAGGCCCAGCAACAATTGCAGCATCGCCAGGATCACCCATGCCATGGGGGATGCAAACAGGCTTCGCAGTTCCTTGCCTGCGATGGTCAAAATCATTTTCATGCTACAGCCTCTTCCATCTGGGTCAATTGCAGGAACACGTCTTCGAGCGATGGCGCATCCGGGGCGACATGGTACAGCGCCCAATCGCCCGCCACGGCAGCGCGCACGACGCTCTCTGCCACCTGATCGGCCGCATCGGCCTCTGCAAGACGCAGCCGTACCATATCACCGGCCGCCTCCACCGCAGTCACTCCCGAGAATGCCTGCAGCGCTTCGGTGGACGGCGGGCGACGCATGCCGACCAGCAGGCAGTTGCTCTTGCGGCTCCGCCTGAGTTCATCGATCTCGCCGCTGAACACCAGTTGCCCCTGGTGAATGATCTGCACGTGGTCGCACACCATCTCGACTTCGGGCAGAATGTGGGTGGACAGGATCACGCTGTGCTCGCCGCCAAGCTCCTTGATCAACGCGCGAATGTCGCGGATCTGGATGGGATCCAGGCCGCGCGTCGGCTCGTCCAGCACCACCACCATCGGGTTATGGATGATCGCCTGCGCAATGCCCACGCGTTGCTGATAACCGGTCGACAGGTTCTCGCACAGGCGCTTGCCCATCTCGGTCAGCCCGGTGCGCTCCTTGGCATAGGC